>JBCCEO010000569.1:0-5610 GCA_039030255.1 Planctomycetota bacterium
ATCGGTTCCAACGTCTTCTAAGTTTTCCGTGATCTCGTCGATGCGATCGAGCAATTTCTGGAACTCGATAGCACCCTCTTTGATCTTGGTCAGCAAGGGTTCGAGTTCGCCAATCAATTCATTTGGCATTCCTTCGAGGTTATCAGGCTCCAGAAATTCAGTGCTAAAATCACTTCCGAGCGGAAGCAAAGCGCAAACCATTTCTCGTTCTGAATCGACGATGCCCTTTAAACGATCCAACTGTTGGCGTCGCATCGGAATGTTGTTTCTCAGGGTTTCAATGTCGTTTTCGATGGATGGAACATCTTGGCCAAGCATGGTTTGCAGAACATTCTGCACCGGTGCCAATTGCTGACGAAGGCCGACAAGTGCACTGACTACATCAGGGTTCGCCGCGATCGTTCGAACTTTTCGTCCCGTATTAGGATCTTCTTGCTCGATCGAAAGTTTCAAGAGTCTTGAGTTTTCAATTCCGGCCGCAGCCCGAAACTCAGACATTTGTGTTCTGCGATCACGCAACTCTTGTGAAATGAGTTTGAATCGATTCAGCATGTCGCCTTTAACTTCGATGCACAAATACGGCGGCAGCCCCATAGTCCGTTTGAAATTATCCAAGGTCGATTGATAGGCCGATTGTTGATCCAGCAAGTTGGCTTGAGATGCCTGCAAGTTCTGTTTGGCTTGCGCTACTTGTAGCCGTTGCGAAATTGTCTCCGAAGTCTCAGGCATCGTCTGCGTCAGCTCATCGTAGCTATCTTGATATTGCAGGTAGATATCTTGTAGCTGGACGATATTTTCCTTCGTGTTGGCGATGCTCAGTTGATCTTGCAAGATCCCGATGTATCCATTCGCATTCTGAACTGCACCGCCTCCGCCGCCACCAAAACCGGCGTTGTTAAAGACACTGCCCAAGGCATCGAATCCGCCTAAGCCCGCACCGCCAAAGGCACCACCCCGACGACTGGGGCTAGTATCAGGCCCGACTCCAGTCGCAATCTGGGTGTAAAAACCACGGCGATATCGCTCGAATGCGCGGACATTGGTAAGCAGAGCTCGTTCGGCAAGTGTGAGTCTCTCCAGCACTACATCTCGGCCACCACCAGCCAACAGCGGTTGTAGAAAAGTAAAGCTAACTAGCGAAGGACTCGTAAACGTGTCCGGGCCCGCTATTTGCCAAGTTAAAGAATTGGCCACGCTGGTGACAAGGCTACCCCCTGCGGCGTACAACTTGTTCATCCGAAATGCGCTGCCACCAATGCTCGGAACGGTAGTTCCGAAAGGATTTCCAGAAGCGACAGGTCCGGATCTGGCAAAAGACGTTCCGCTGCCTGCAAAGAACTGGGAATCAAGTCGAAATCTTTCGATCGATACATCGAGCGCCGAAAGATACATTGTCTCCAAATTGGATTGGTAACCAGGTGAATGAAGCAGAGCGATCCGCACAGAATCGTCGAGGTCGACCACGAGGACGCCGCGGTCGTCAAGCGGCAGGTACTGCCACCATTTCGGGTTCTCGACGATGTTCGTGCGTCCGTTGGCTTCCCAAAGCGGATAACCCTTCTTGTGGTCCACTTGCTTCATGAACCGATTCGCCTGAGGATCATCCTCTGGCATCGGTGGACGATCCGGATTAAATGGGTCAAACATCCGACTGCGCGGATCTAGCTCGATCCTAATGCACTCCGCTCCAGACTCACCGCTCTGACGCCTTTTCTCATCCAGCAGATAATAGGCCTCTGTGTCTGTCTTCGATCGGTAGTGCTGACGGGTACAACCGGGGAGCGCCAACAGACCACCTGCAAGGCTCGCCGCCGCGGTGGCACCCAAAATGCACTTCTTGAGAGCCGACAAAAAAGTGGCGCGTGACTTTGGTTTAGACCTGCAAGTTTTAGAGCTCAGCATCACTATCATCCTTGGTTCAGCGGAGAGCCGGCGTAATCATTCGCCCGCCCGAAGCGCCAGCAAGCCAGCTGCGGGCAAACCGCCGTGGATCCTTCTTCACTGCCAGCCGGTTGAATACGCTAAACGGGGTGCTTCACGCTTCAGCGGACAATCGCAGGAAATCGAATGGGTCGGATCGTGACGGTCAGACGCTTCTTCCTCGGTTTTCGGGCTGGTCGTGTTGGAAGCTTGACACCATATCCCCAGCCCGCACCATTTATCCTATTACACGCACTTGTCCCGTTTTTACCGTCATTAGGGCATAAAACCCCTCTTGGGGGTAGGTAGAAGCCTAGTTTCATCGCATTAGCGCTTGAAAACGTTACAACTAGGCCAAATGAGCAAGTAGTATTAAGGGTCAATGCGATTCGTATTGGGGAGCTTTGCGCGCTAGTGAAACATTGCCCTTTATACGCATTACTCGTCTCGGGCTGAGTTGGCATTCGCAACCAAGGCCTGAAGCTCCTCGACTTGTCTCCCTTAATGACTCCTTAGGAAGTGAAGCTGCTATGACCCTAGGTGGTATCATCATTCTGCTTCTTCTGTTGATCTCCCTGATTGCCTTCATTTATCTAGTGGTGGTTACTGCCCGAGGATGGGGAGCACTCCATACAACTTTGCTCTGCTTTCTGTTTATCGAATGCTGGGTTTTCATGGTGTTTGCGGCAGGAGTACAGAACGAACGCGTAAAGGCAATTGCGAAGGCAGAAAAAGAGAAAGAGCGTGCTGAAAGGGCTACATCCGAAACCCAAAGGTTGCTTTGGGGAACGTTCAAGCCTGGGGAAAACAACCTGAACGCGGTCATCCCTGTTCAAGGTGAACTGCGACGACAAACTGCAGACCGCGGTCGAGTATGGCGTGGCTTATCAATGCAACCCGGCAACGGAGGCTCTTTCGACCTGAGGGTCACTGCTCAACAAGGCGGAGTTGACCCTGCGGCACCTGCCGCCGGAGCTGGACCGGCATCCAGTGCAAGTATTCCAGTCAATCTCGTTGTTTACGCTTTTGGTGAAGAATCGAACGCCGAGGGTATGAAGATTCCCAAACACTACCTTGGCGAGCATACCGTGACCAAGAGCCAAGATGGTGAGATTACAGTCCAACCAACCCTTGCCCTTTCCCGATTCCAGCAGAGGCTGATAAATGAAGGCAAAGGCGATAGCTGGACTCTTTACGAATCACTTCCTCTCGACGGCCACCGCCCCTTTGCCGCCTCAGGCTCGCAAGAGTCAGACACTGAAGTATTCGGCCGCATGGATGAGGAATCGATCGGAGCATTGTTTACCTCGGTGCCCGAAGCAAACAACCGTCGTACCAACATCTTGAATTCCTACTTGCATGATGGACAGCGTGCTAACCAGGATGACCCAGAAGACTCCATTTGGGTTTCCTTGACGATGCAAAAGACCGAGAAGTTCGATGTTGATAGTAAGCAAGAAGTTAATGTGGACGTTGGTAGCTTTTTTGACTCCTTCGGCCGAGCCATTGATGCTCGCCTGAAAATCGACGACGAAGCAGCCAAAGGCACTGTCTCACTCGACACCAATATCAAGAACAACATGATTCTGTTCAAAGCATCTGCCGCAAGCTCGCTAGAGAACTCAGGGGCTGCTAAAGTTGTCCAACGATTCTACGTTCGCCCATTAAATGACTACGAACAAGTCTTCAATGATCACGCAGTGAGAATGAAAGACATCGCGGAACGTATCACGATTTATACCCGCGAAACAGAATTGCTAAACAACGCTTACCAAAACATCCAAACGATCATCGTGCAAGAACAAAAAGACAAGGTTGGTCTTGATAATGACCTGCAGTATTACCGCAGCGAAGTATCTGTTCTTCAGAACTCCGTGAACAAGGCTCAATCTGAGCTTGCATCATTGCAAACGGAAATGACGCAGCTTTTCAACTTGATTCATACAAGCACGAATTAGACTAAGTCGTCAATTCACATTCTCAGCCAGCGCACGAGTCACAAGCTCGTGCGTTTTTTTGTATCGCTAGTTCCGCAGCATCGACTTTTTTGGTTGGCTCAGAACCCTCGGTCCGGCCCGAACGGTCTCACAATCGCCTCGTTTTTAGTTGCGGCGATGCTCGCCAAGTAACGAGACATCCATTTTGGAATTCTCCACCTACCTTCGGGTCGTATAATACTCGGGCACTGATCCAACTAGATGCAAATTGTCAGGACTTGTCGCAAGAGAGCAGATGAGCTTCTTCGCAAGCGCGACCCATTTTTTGCGTCATGAACATCAATGGCTAGCCCAACATGAAGAATACGAATCTCTCTATTGCAGATCACTGGTCCGCATCACTATTTACAATGGAAATAGAAGATGCTGTCGCACGATGTTTGGCAAATGGTGTTAGCGGAGCCCAAACGCACCCAGCAGATGGTGCCTCCGACGTAAGCTTCAAGGATTTCGGATTTGAGTTTTCAGCCACTGATGGCATAGGAGTAGATTGCATCCGCTTTCATTGGGAGAGTGAGCTTGGTAGTTTTGCTGCAGTCTTGCGACTAGGCGTCCGATTGGGTGCAACGCGTGAATCCGTTCATGAAGCTTTGGGCAAACCCGACAGCATTGGAAAGAGGGGTATCGATGAATTTGGGAATGAGATGTTTGATACAGACGTTTATGAGCTCGCCGAAGCGACGGCTTACTTCGTCTACAACGACAATTCCGAATTCAATGAACTGTGCCTAGTTGCAAAGGACCGCTTCAATCCCGATTCGCTTTGGAGAAGAGTCGTAGGCATTTGGTTTGGTAAGTAATAGCAACCCGAAGGTCACGAACAATCATAGCCAGTACCAAAGAGACAACTGACTGCTGAACGTACATGGGCGCAAAATTCTTTGCCGCTTCGGTTCATGAAGAAGGCAATGAGGGATTGTTCCCTGGCCTGAGCGGCTAGATTCCCGATATGTCCTTTGCGAATGTGGGGCGAGAGGATTTCAGTCCCCCTATTGAACTCCCGCCCATCAACGAGATCTCCTTCCATCATTGACGCCCTCCCGCATGCGCCCCGTTGAATCTATATTGGTTGCCAGCCGTGGCGCTTCCCCCAATCAAAATCGAAAATGACTATTCGCCGATTTACCAACAGCCTTGCGCTATCCTGGACAGCCTATGTCGGATCGCGCTTGGCGGATCGCACTTGGCGGATCGAATGAAAGGGTGTGAAGTTTGCATTGCGGCTGCGGTTGGAGCAACAGTGGAATCGAAGTCAGCATCCAACATCCCTAGCACATATCATCAAGATGCATATCAGAAATGACTGACGAGAAAGATTCCGGAGACGGTATACCTGACTACTACAATGATACCGTTGAGGACTACGATGCGTGGAGCAAGCAAGGCTATTTGCACTACGGTTACTGGAGACCATGGCTGAACCCTTTCTCGCGGCGCGGAATGCTCGAGGAGATGAATAAGCTAGTCTTTTCCAAACTCGGCTTAAGCGAATTAAAGGAGGGCCAGGTCGCGGATCTCGGCTGCGGTGTTGGTGCCGTTTCACGACATGGCAGCCGGCTATTTCCGGGACTACAGTTTCACGCAATGACCGTTTCAGCGAACCAAGTCGAGCGTGGTAAGCACCTACATGAATCAGAAGACGTCACCTACTACTGCGGTGACTACCACGAGCTGCCCTTCGCAGACAAGCAGC
>JBCCEO010000570.1:0-5610 GCA_039030255.1 Planctomycetota bacterium
ATTCCGTTTTGCTAACGGCTTTTATTCACTTGCTTCAATTAACTGCCTATTCAATCCCGTTGTTGCGATGGATCGCTGGTCTTTGTTGGAAGACTCTACACGGGAGAGAGTGATGAGATTGACCGTTTGGCTGGTATCGTTTGACTTGGCGATTTGGATTTGGAATCTAAGTCAATTGAGCTGGGTCATCGCCTAGAGTTCGCAAAGTAGGACTGCTGCGCGGCTTGGTGGCAAAAACGTCACCAAGCCAGCCCGCAAAAAAAACCCTTCCCCTACCAACCCGAAGCGTAAGTTTTGAAGTTGCGCTTTTTCAAACACCAGCTAGGATTGAGCCCAGCGTTCGTTGGCGATTAGCACTAACTCTCCCTCTGGGAGAGTCGCGAGTAATGCGAGCGGAGAGGGGCCGATCCAGCCCTCCCCGGCCGCCGACCCGCGAAGCGCGTGTGCCCGGTCCGACCCTTCCGCAAGCGGGAAGGTAAGTTCGAAAAAGCGCAACTTCAAAAAGCGTGAGCGAGGCAAGTTGCGCTTTTTGCATCACGAACTAGGTTTGCACCTGGGTTTTCCTGAGCAAATGCAACTTACTTTCCTTGTTGAGAGTCGCGACGGGCGGCGTTCAGCCCTCCCCGTGCTGTCGCACGACCCTCCCAGAATTCCTCGTTGAACTCGGAAAGGGAGCGGCTGTGTTAGTTGTCAAGCGATTTCGGGGTTTTTCCATGGTGAGTTAGTTTTGACCATTGAGTTTAGGATGACTAGGATCTTGCGCATGCAAGCAGTGATGATTACTTTGGGAGGCTTGCCTTGTTCGCCAAGCCTTTGAGAAAAAGCTGCAATCACGGGATTGTGTCTTCGCGCGGACATCGCTGCCATGTAGAGCACATTGCGGACGGATACTCGTCCGCCGTAGATAGTTCTTTTCCCGTTCATCGTTCCGCTATCGTCGTTGAATGGGGCAACTCCAACGAGTGCCGCAATCTGCTGTCGATTGAGCTCTCCAAGTTCGGGCAATTCGGCTATGAGAGTGTTCGACGTCACATCCCCGACACCAGGAATTGTTCCAAGCAATTCTGCGCGGTTTTTCCAATGATCATCGGATTGAACCAGCCTTGCGATCTCGCGGTCAATTGCTTTTACATCTTTGTTCAGAGTATCAAGGACTCGTTGAATGCTCTTGTGAACAAGCTTAGACTTGGCTTGCCCTTGCCGGTTTTTCTCAGAGGTCCGAGTCTCAATCAGCTGCCTCCTTCGAGTTACCAACTGATCGAGTTCGCCTTGCAATTCCTTGGTTTTTGCGACAGCGCGAGGTCTTATTTTTTCGCCGAACTCAGCGATCACTCTAGCATCAATCTTGTCAGTCTTAGCGAGCCTGCCCATTGCCTTGGTAAAGCTCCTGACTTGTCGCGGGTTGACTACGGAGACAACGTGCCCGGCGTCGGTGAGACGTACAACAAGTGCCTGTTCGTAATTGCCAGTCGCCTCAAGCACAATCAAGCACAAGTTGGGCTCGGGCAACAATTTCATCAACTCATCAAATCCCTTGGAATCATTCGTAAAGGTGGTTGCCGTAGATTGATCACTGCATGCGAGGTCTAACTTGGCTTTTGAAACATCAATTCCGACGAAATGCTGGAAACTCATTTTGGCTGTATCCCTTCCTTGCAAATACGAGCTCGAGTTTTTGGCTCGGCTCAAGCGGCTGTTCGGGCTATTTTCCAAAAACCGACGCCGATCCGGCTCCCTTTCAATGTCTGCATCACAGCACTCGTGGGTAAACGATCTAACGTCGGCCGCAGTTCCTTCAGCCTCTTCGCTACGCTCAGAGTCCAAAGGAACTGCATCAGTAGTTTCTCGCAAAACACCACTCGCATGCAACATACAAGGGTAAGTTGAATCGGCCCAGTTTGAAACTCTGATTTGCCCTGGCGTGCATCGCCCCCTGCCTCTCATTCCACCTGAAGTCTGATAAAATCTCAGGTGCAATCCCTGAACTCTTTGAACTGATTCTAACCTACGGTTTCCTTCTCGATGCCCCAGCGTCTGCCCTTGTTTGCCAGTGGTTCTTCCTACAAAGGGCCATTCATTCATGATCAGGCACTGCGCTGGCTGGATGCCCCGGCCGATCGTCGCTTCGAATGCCTGGATCCAAACCTCTTTCGGGCAGCACGGCAAAACCAGGAATCCGAGGCCGAATCTGAAAATGATCCAACGGAAAAATTGCCCGCCGGATGCCAGTGGGTTGAAGTTTCTTCCGTGGAAGAACGGCTGGCTCTTCTCAACGATAAATCCCGACTGCGCACTTGCCTGTTGATCGAAGCGGGCATTGGCAAGACGACCGCCATGCAGCAGATTGCCTATTTGCATAACGATCCACAAGGCCATCTGGCTATTGGCTTTCCGTTTTCGCACTTGCCCGATGAAGCCGAAGCGATGTTAGATCGAGAGGGCGATTCCTTTCTGGTGCGAATGTTTTGTGAAAACGAAGCCACTCGCAATGCACCCAAGGACGCAATTGCTCGGCTCATTCAACGCAAAATACGGGCCGGGCAATTCAGTTTGATTGTCGATGCCTTGGATCAAACTTCCGGGGTCCACGACGTGCCTAAACTTGCCAGGGCCCTGCACGGTTTCTTGGTCCGTTACCCCAACGTCCGCTGTATTGTTTCCGGGCGACCCACTTCGGTCCTGCAACGGCAGCATGACCTGTTCGAAGGCGGCGATTGGTGCTTCGTGCAGCTCATGGAATTCACACCCGAGCAACAGGAATTCTACGTCGGCACGCAGCGTTGGACGCACATGCAACGCTTGGAATCGGACTTGCTGGCTCAGCCTCGAACCGGCGAGGAAGTTCGCAAACTGCTGCCCTCGGAACTAGCTGAAATCCGTACCGCGTCCGAGTTGCACTATACCGTGCTCCAGAAAACCTTGCGCAGCTCAACCCAGGAACAAAAAGAGGCGATCAGTATCGACGAAGCCGAAATTCTCCTGGCGCTGATCGCCTTTGGAATGCACGAAGAAGACAACTTTGATGGCGTGGATTCCGATGATTTTCGCCCCTTTGTGGGCAGGCTGTTCCGACGTCATCAGAGCGTGCCATTAATCCAAGATTTCTACGCCGATGCAAATGCTTTAATCACACGGATTCAAGAACTGGGAAAACTCAACGAGTTCCTAGAATTCGCTTTTCTCGAACAAACCAAAGAAACCCAACTATATTTTCGTAATCGCGCGGTGCAGGATTTCTTAGCCGCACTGTGGCTGAGTCGTTATTCCTGCACTGCGGCCGAACAAAATTGGCTTCGCGATCATCTGCACCTCTGGGGAAAATGGGGAAGTCATCATCAGGAAGCGCAGCGCTATCAATTTTGGCGATTTCTCACGGGAATGCCACAGCAGGCCATGGATAAGAAACGGGTGCACTGGCTGACTTCTATTCAGACACTGTTCATGCCAGCAGAGGCCCAGTCCGCACCGACCCGCTCGACCGAGATGATCTACCGGAGCCTCTGGAACTTGGTCAAGATTGCCGGAAAAATGCCGAGCGCCAGCGCACACAGCCATACAGGCCGATTGGTTGAACGGGACCTATGGAATGCAATCGACCAGCTCCAGCTCGCAACACGCGGGGAGTACGCGCGTGGGAATCTCCGCTTCGATCCGCACGTTGGGCTTGCCGCCGAAGCGCAGCTCGCAGCCCAACAAATCCTGCACAACTATTTGACTGAAATGCTGGCGAGGTGCGATGGATCGCATCCAAATTGCGATGCGCCAGACATGGAATTAGCCGAGTTGGACCAACGTGGTTTTGTTGATGTGCCCGCCGGACAGTATTGGTTTGGAGATAACTCGAACGAGGAGAATATCCTGACGCTGGACGCCGCGATGGAAATGGCCAAGTTCCCGCTGACGAACTCCATCGTCAACCGCTTTGATCCCATTCGTCCCCAACGATTTGACGATTGCGCTTCTTTCAGCAAGCACGAGAATTGTCCGGCAATCTATTTGAACTGGTACGACGCATTCTGTATTGCCATGTGGCTGCATGCTCGCTTGCCCGACGAATACCAGTGGGAAAGAGGTTGTCGGGGCGATCAAACTCCGCCGCGCGAGAATCATCTCTGGCATTCGGGCCCCACGGAACAGGACTTGGGGCAAGTTGCTTGGTATTACTCCAATTCAGGAAGAGAGACGCACCCAGTCGGAGGCGCTGACGAGGAAAAGCTGCCAAACAGCTTCGGTTTGTACCACATGCACGGCAACGTCTGGGAGTGGACCAGCAACTGGTACGCAGGCGATCACCGCGCCGCCTCCGCGTCTGACTTTGTAGGCTGGTCGCGTGTTCTGCGTGGCGGGTCGTTCGACTGCACTGCGTACTATTGTCGTTCGGCTGCACGCAATATCAGGCAACCATCCATTTGCTACGACGATTCGGGTGTTCGATTGGCGAGGGCTCGAAAATCTTAACCCTTTACCCTCTCTTCGACAGTCTGGTCTGAGCAGTGGCTCGCGAGCGTAGCGAGCGCGCGAAAATTTTGGGGTGATTTGGATTATGCGAGGACGGCAACGCAAAAAATTGATCTCTGTTCCGAATTGCACTACCGCGTCCGAAATCCCACAGCAAAATGCGAAGCGGGCCGTCTGTCACTGGTCGCGTGTTCTGCGTGGCGGGTCGTTCAACAACACTGCAAACAATTGTCGTTCGGCTAGACGCAATAACAGGCAACCATCCAATTGCAACAACAATACGGGTGTTCGATTGGCGAATGCTTCCCAATTCAACTGGATGTGAATGGTTGCATTTAAGGATGCAACGAGCGAAACACTGTTTCTAGGACAGAAACACTGTGATCCAGGTGAGCCCAGACGGATTGTCCAAGTCGTGGTTCTTGCCGGACTAAACATACGTTGCTTGGTGGCAGTAGTAGCTGACTCAAACCGTTATCGAACCTCCCACCAAGCATTTTCTATGGCTCAAGAACTGGCAGTACTCACTTCGACTACAAAGCTAACTTCATGGATGCTAGGGAAACTTGAGAAGCTGCCTCGAAGTCATCGCTACGGCTTGGGGCTACGGATGGAGACAAAGTGCTACGAAATTATCGAACATTTGATTGAGGCGAAATTCTCGCCCGAGAAAGACGAGCCACTTCGCGAGGCTGCGTTAAAAGTGGAGCAACTTCGTTATCTTGCACGCCTTTGTGTCGAGAGACGGTTGCTCGCCCTCAAGAATCATGAATTCCTGATTCGAGAATTGGATGCGATTGGAAAGGCCGTTGGAGCGTGGCGCAAGTATACTGCAGCCCGAGATCTGACTGAGTCCAAGCGTCGATGAAACGTCACGGCAACCTCTTTCATCAAATTGTTGCCTGGAAAAACCTGTGGAAAGCTGCACAGAAAGCGCGACGTGGCAAATGGCAGCGTTGGAATGTTGCCGAGTTCGAATTTGATCGCGAGTGGAATTTACTGCAACTGCAAAGTGAACTCTCCGAGGGGACCTACTACCCAGGAGATTACCGCTCCTTCGAGATCTTCGAGCCGAAGAGGCGATGGATCAGCGCAGCGCCTTATCGCGACCGCATTGTGCATCACGCAATTTGCCACGTGATTGAACCCATC
>JBCCEO010000571.1:0-5605 GCA_039030255.1 Planctomycetota bacterium
GCGCATCTCGGTACGAGGAACACCGGATTCGTCCTCGGGTAGCATTCCGGATACTTGCGGAGTATCCGAGCCATGCGAGGCGTAGTGCATCTCAGACGGGACACTCCAAGAAAGCTTATCTCCTTTGTAGTCGTCCTGACGCCAGTTGTGAAAGATCTTTCCGATGCACCGAGTGAAGTAGCCCTGATCCTTGAAATGCTGAGGCAATGTAACGACATTGGGAACACGCTGCCGGAAGTGCGTTGGCAAGTCCCAGATGCCTAGCGACTCTGGCCGCATTCCTGTTAAGAGTGATGCTCGCGAAGGATTACACACAGCCTGCTGACAGTAGGCTCTTTCAAAGAGCGTTCCACGGGAGGCCAATTGGTCGATGTTGGGTGAAAGAACTACATCGCTTCCAAGGCACCCCAATTCTGCTCGTAGATCATCAACTGCGATGAAGAGTACGCTGGGAGGTTGTTTCGTCTCGGCTACAACAATCGCAAAACTTGTTGCAATGAAACAAAGTACTGAAACGGTGATCGATGATCGTGCCGACAAGGTGGATCTCCCAGAAATGCAATCGAGCTGGGATAGGCTAGCACAAATTCACAGTATTCGCTTCAAAGGTAGGTTGTTCCCCCTGACTGTTAAACGAACTCCTGCAAATCCTCGACTACACGCCGCGCGGGCTGATTCGGGCTTAGGGAGATTGAATCGCGGCGTATTTTTCTTGTATTTTGGATAGTCACTTACAAACGCGTCTCTAGATGAAGCGATCGACGTAGCGAGGATCGAGCGGTATGTCAGAGACTTTGATGTCGGCGATCAAATCCTGATAAAGCTGCGAGGATCGATTCATCATGGTCGCGCCAATTTCAGCCCAAGCTCGCTGGAGCTCCGGGGATGATTCGCGGCCAGAAAGACGTACGGAGGCTTCCAAATCAAGGGCAGCCGCGACCTTGAGGTACTCGGGCTTTGGCTCTTGCAGCGAAAGCGAAAAGCACATGGAGGCCAAGTTGTGGCAAAGCTGGTCAAATACCCCGCCTTCGTCACCGAGCAAAAAGGATTGATCCACAAAAGTCTTTTGGTACTTGGCGATGATCATCAAAATGCGACGGCCCAGAGCTCGGTTTCGCTTCAGCGCGCGTTTGATGTAAGTAGCCTTTTCCGAGAATAAGTTGTCTACACCGGAAAGATCGCCCGTTGGCAGATAAGAGCCAATGACGGTCTTGGCTGCAAACATGCCGAATTTCAACTTGAGTCCCAAGCCCATACTGCCTTGAACTTCAGCCAAACCAATGGGTTCAAGATATTTATTTCGCAGATCGCGAGTCATTGCGTTGAGGGCACCGACGTCGGCAAGTACTGGGTTGGGGCCTTCGTAAACTGTCGCGATCGTGAACTCGTGCATGTTCTCCCCGATGTAGTTCTCGATCGGGTTTTCTGGCATGTTGTCATTGCCCGCACGTGCATACTTACGACGTTCATCGGTATGAACGGATCGTCCGCCTTGAATCTGATAACAATCGATTGCCGTCTGAAGAAGTCCCTTGGTTGCGTAGACTTTGGCAATCATTCCTTGGGTTTCATCCCGGACGCCGTTGGCAGCGAGACGGAAGCAAAGGTCACCCAGCACACGGCCGGCCAAACCGTGGCAAGTGGCGCGTCCGACCCAGGACTGAATGCGAGGAGCGCAGCCGATTGGCTTGCCGAAGGTAGCACGGAAAGATGTCCATCCACCTCCATCTGGTTCCATGTTGTCTTCCGCTGGCGGCTCAGCGTCTTTGCGCCCTTGCTGCACTTCAGGGTCTTTTATGATTTGAGCCAGAAGTTTGAAAGTCTTGGCGGCACTATTGACCCCAATGCCTCCCCTGCCCTTCGCCAAGGAGCTGAAGGCTTGGGCCAGGCCGCGTCCAGGAGGGCCAAGCAGATTGCCCGCAGGGACTTCACAATCGATGAGGCGGAATCTGGCGTTCCACAAGTAATCGAAGGCCGTGAGATCATTGCGTTTCATCCGGAAATTCTCGGAGTCGGCAGCTGGAACTTCAAAGATGATCATTCCCGAATCCCGGCCAGGTTTTAGATCGTGCCCTTCCAGCTTGACCACCAAAACACAAACGCCTCCGTAGATGACGTTGGTGATCGGCCATTTGACTCCGTTAACAAAGTACTTGTCGCCTTCAAGGCGTGCTTTCATCGAAAGTTTGCTAGGGTCGGCCCCGACGCCCGGCTCTGTCAAAGCAAAAGATCCGAGCAGTTCTCCCTTGGCCATTTTGGGCAGGAAGTATCCTTTCTGCTCATCGGTGCCAAAATCGAGAATGGGCGTTACAGGTCCGAGGAAGTTGTGCACCTCGAACATGACCGCCAAATCCGGGTGTACGAATGTTAAGGCACGCAGTAGGGGACCCAGATCGCCAAGTTTTGCGCCGCTTCCGCCGTACTGTTCCGGGATGGCGAGTCCAAAGAAGCCGCGCTCTGCCAGCCCGTGGATGACGCCGTCTTGAAAAAGCATGCGTTCATTATTGAGCAGAGTTCCCTGCTCATTGCATTGCATCAGGAAATCAAGGCACTCACCCATGGTCTTGGCAACCTTGGGGGCGGGAGAAAAGGAACCAGGATCGAACTCACGAGCTTTGCCCGTTCCGAAAAGCGAAGCGATCGTAGGTGCTTCACCCGAAAACTGGTTCTCTGCCGATCGATCGGCGTCGTCGAGTGTCGTTAGAGCTGCAACTTCTTCAGCCGACTTGCCAGCCTGCTGAAGAATCATGGTCATTGCATCCTCGGATCCAGAACTGGTTCCGGAAGCCGATTCATTGAAGTCCGCGGGATCATTTTGTTTTAGCATGGATCACTCCTGCTCATCATCTTGGGAAAGCGACGGCAGGAAAATACCAGCCGATCAATACGTGTGATCGGCTTTTTACCGATCTGCTAATGCGACCAATTCGCGCGGGGGCTCGCCAATGTAATCTGCAAGTGGTCGAACAAGACGATTGTCCGACAATTGTTCTGAAACATGTGCCGACCAACCGACGACTCGTGCCATCACGAAGATGGGAGTAAAGACATCGATTTCAAAGCCCATCAAGTAGTACAGCGGGCCAGCTGGGAAGTCCAGGTTCGGGTGGATGCTCTTGCGCTCGACCATTTCCTTTTCGAGAATGTTGGAAATGTCGATCCACTTTTGTCCGTCTCGTTTTTCAGCTACCAAGTTACGGTAGTGCGACATGGTTGGTACGCGCGAGTCGCCCCAGCGATATAGCCGGTGGCCAAAGCCCATGATTTTTTTCTTGTTGGCCAAAGCGTCCTCGAGCCATGGCAATGCCTTGGCAGGATCATCGATTTCTTTGAGCAAGTGCATGACGGCTTCGTTGGCACCGCCGTGCAGGGAACCCTTTAGGCAAGCGATTGCACCGCTAATGGAGCCGCAAAGGTCGGACAAAGTGGACACAATGCACCGCGCGGAAAACGTGGAAGCATTGAAGCCATGCTCGGCGTACAGTGTGAGTGTGCCGTCGAAAGCCTTCACAATTTCTGGCTCGGGAACACTTCCTTGTGTCATGTGGAAGAAGTTTTCCGCGATGGACAAGTTGGTGTCTGGTGCAACAATTTCCTTGCCGCTACGATGCCGTTCGAAGGCCGCAATGATCGTTGGAATTGCACCCAGCAGGCCGACAGCTTTCCGTAGTGTGCTTTCGGCGTCATCATCGCCTGAGAATCCTGGCTCCATTCCCAGGAAGCTGACGCCGGTTCGAACGGCATCCATCGGGTGGCCGTCCTTCGGGAAGTTCTTGATGGCTTCGAGCATGCCGGGGCTCAATGCTCGCGCGGCTCGCTCCGCATCTGTGAACTCTTGAAGCTGAGTCGCGTTCGGCAAGTCGCCATGCAGAATCAAGTAGGCAACTTCCTCGAAGGAGCAGTTTTCTGCCAGCTGGTGTACTGGGTATCCGCGGTAGTACAGCGACTTCTCTTCCGGATTTACGTGGGACACTGTCGTAGTGTCAAAGATGACTCCCTCAAGACCTTTTTTGGCACGAAACTTACCCGAATCACTCATTATTGCTCTTTCTTGGCTCTAAAGTTCGCAAGGTTTTTATCTATTTCGGTGTACCCGTCATAATTTAGAAGCTCGTAAAGCCTGTCTCGAGTCTGCATATTGGGTACTTCAGATCTCTGTCCGCCTTCTTCAGCGATAGTTCTAAGACCACTTTCTACAGCATGCATTGCAAGTCGCAAAGAAGTGACAGGGTAAATCACTAGGTTGTAACCCAACTCTTTGAGTCCATTTGCAGAAAGTAGGGGGGATTTTCCGAACTCCGTCATGTTTGCCAAGAGTGGGACATCAATTGCCTTGCGAAAGGCCTCAAATTCCTCCTCGTCTGCTAGAGCCTCAGGGAAGATCATTTCCGCACCAGCGTCGACATAAGCTTGTGCACGTTCGATAGCTGCCTGAAGGCCATCTACCCCCCTGGCGTCGGTGCGAGCGATAATCAGGAAATTCTCGTCCTGTTTGGCCGAAACGGCCGCCCCAATCTTGCGGAGCATGTCTCCCACCGGGATGAGTTGCTTGTTTTCTAAATGCCCGCAGCGTTTCGGAAATACCTGGTCTTCCAAGTGGCAGCCACAGAGCCCCGCGTTTTCCAGTTTTTGCACGCAGCGAACAACGTTCGACGGCTCGCCGAAGCCTGTGTCAGCGTCGATCAGCGTGGGGAGTTGAGTGCTTTGGGCGATACTGTCCCCGCGTGAAGCGACTTCAGTAAGTGTAGTGAGTCCGATATCGGGCATGCCCAAGTCAGCGCTCAGGGCGGCTCCGGAGATGTAGACTCCATCGAAGCCGATATCTTCGATGATTCTTGCGACCAAGGGCGAAAAAGCACCAGGAAACTTTAGTAACTCGCCTGAACTGAGCCGCTGCCTGAACGCAGTCCGTTTTTCCGTCGGAGATATTGTCGGGATTTGCGTCATGATTCTGGACTTCCTTTCCACTGCTGAAATGCCGGATGTCCCTCCTTTACCGCGATGAAGACTCCCTGCCCCTTCGCAGTTATTTCACCCCCGGCACAGAGTGTTGCTTCCACACTAGCTTTTCTGTCGGTCATTTCGAGAATCTTGGCCTCGATTTGAAGTTCCTGTTTGGTGGGAGTCGGAGCTAAAAAATGAACGTGAAAATTGCCAGTTACGGTACACGGCGGTTCTTCCGCCCCGGCTGCCTGCATGAGATTCCAAGCAGCCGTCCAATTCATGTGGCAATCGAACAAGGCGCCGATAATGCCGCCGTTGACCATGCCCTCAAAGCCCTGGTGGTGCTCAGAGGGAGTGAAGCTCGCGACGACAAGATCTCCTTGAACATAACTCTTGATCTTTAAGCCATGCGCATTGGTCGGGCCACATCCGAAGCAAATTCCTTGGGAGTCGAATCTGTCTTGCAGGCTTGTCCCGGAGCTACTGGTCAATTTTCTGCTCATGAATCCGCAGCCTTATTTTCCAGGATCATTGAGGGAATAAATTGGCAACGCGTGGCTTCGCTCCAACTGAAAAATAATGGATGTCTCCATGTGCTCTGGGTTGTACTTCGTGGTAAAAGTGTCGATGACAACCGCTCTCAGATGCTCGCTCAACACCA
>JBCCEO010000572.1:0-5604 GCA_039030255.1 Planctomycetota bacterium
AAGGTCATTGAGTACGAAGAGTTCGGGCATTTGGAAGACGATGAACTCTTGCAGTTGATTCAGCAACGACTGGAAGACTGTGATCGACAAGCCAGAGCGCAGTTTTGATTTGGCTTCGGTTCTAAGGGAGCGGAAATCTTCAAACGATGTCCGAACAGTGCGCCTATCACGAAGCAGGTCACGCGTTAATGGCACATTTGTGCGGCGCACGCGTGCACTTCGTATCGATCGATCCCGAGTGGGAACCAGAAGCACTAAGAGCTGATGGTGAGATTGAACTTGAATGGGAGAATGAAACTTTCAATCCTAAGGAGCGGCTGGTCGCACAAATTCGAGTTGCCTTGGCTGGACCGGCAGCAGAAATGATCTATTCGCGCGACCCCTTTCACCCTGCATTTGTGCATGAGTGGAAGCTGGATTGGAATACAGCCTGGGAGCTTGCCGGAGCCCTTCACGTGGATGAAAAAAAACGGCTTAGGTTCCTAGAAAAGCAAACGCAGGAACTCTATCACTATCTTGCGCAGGACTTTATCTGGCAAGCGATCGCGTCACTAGTCGACGAATTGCTGGCCCACGAGCATTTGGAAGGCGACCTGGTTCACGAAGTGCTTGCGACCTGGCTTCCCTCCTAGTTTTCGAGGTGTGAATTGCCGGTTTTCTGCTAAAACGCCAGATTATGCACCACATGCCGCATGGGATCCGGCTCTTGTTTCCATTGACTTTTTTAGATTTTGCTAGGATTGCCATCACAAGCGCCTTCGCACGGATCGCTTCCTCAGAGATGTTTTTCGCGAGTATCGATTCTAAAAGGGGGCCTCGCTAGCTCCCAAAATTCACTGGGAAATATTCGATGTCTTCCCCTTCGAATAGCTCTAATAGCTCCCCCTCTTGTTCAAAGTGGGTGGAAACCTGCTAAACTAGACTAGTTCGTAACTGCAAGCATCTCAGGAACTGGAGGTGAGGGCTGAAACGTGCCCAAAGAATTAAGTTGCTTTGGGCAAGCGAACGACACAGCATGTTGAACTAGTCAACTTGCGAATCGCCACCTTTGAAAATCTTCTTTTTGCCGCCATGAACTGCGGTTGTGAAAGTTGATTTTGCAAACTTGAACACTTCCTTGAGGGTCACTTCGTGAAGATTACTGGACTGACAGATTTAGTATTGCTGGGACAAGGTGACCCGTTAAGCGTAGTGATGATTGTTGCGGCTGTGGTCATCGTCGTCGTGATCATTGGTCTTGTTGCGGTGCTTGCAAACTTTTTTTGGCTCTGGGCCCAATCCGTCACGACTGGTGCCGGAATCGGATTCTTCGACTTGATAGGAATGTGGTTCCGGAGAATTGATTCCAGGTCCATTGTCCGTTCGAAGATCATGGCTGTGCAAGCGGGTTTGCCAAACGACGAAATCACCGGCGGCGACCTTGAGGCACACTATCTTGCCGGCGGTAACGTCCCACAGGTTATCCGTGCTCTGGTGGCAGCTCGAAAATCCAAAATGATCACACTCGGCTTTCGCGAGGCAGCCGCAATCGATCTTGCCGGACGTGATGTACTTGAAGCTGTTCAAACGAGCGTCTATCCCAAAGTCATCGACTGCCCGCCACGCGGCGCGTCTCGAATATCCCTAGATGCCGTAGCTCGCGACGGTATTCAGCTTAAGGTGAAAGCTCGTGTAACGGTACGAGCCAACATCGAACAGCTTATTGGTGGTGCGACCGAAGAAACTATTATTGCTAGGGTTGGCGAAGGCATCGTGAGTGCTATTGGTTCGGCCGACGATCACAAAGCGGTTTTGGAAAACCCGGACATGATTTCCAAAGCAGTATTGGCCAAGCGTTTGGACGCCCAAACTGCTTTTGAAATTGTATCCATCGATATTGCTGATATCGATGTCGGCGAAAACATTGGTGCTCGCCTGCAAGCGGATCGCGCTGAGGCAGATATGCGTGTTGCTCGGGCCAAAGCCGAAGGCCGACGAGCCGCCGCTGTTGCTGTAGAGCAAGAAATGCAGGCCAAGATTGAAGAGAGTCGCGCGAAGTTTGTGGAAGCAGAAGCAGATGTCCCTAAGGCGATGGCTGCTGCCTTCTCAAGCGGACTACTCAAGGTCATGGATTATTACAAACTCATGAATGTTGATGCGGACACCAAGATGCGGGCCAGTATCGCTGATGCCGGCGGCCGCGACAATATCCCGAGTCCTGCCAACTAGTAGAAGTTCCGTTCACTTCTTGCCCTACAATCTTTCGAACACCAATCGGACTATTGCTTGGCAGAATGACGTCTGGAGATAGCGACAACGATGAAAGACCTTGAAAAGTTCTTGCAGCAAGCCGCAGAAAAGCTGGCTGACACTGTAAACCAAGGCCAGCCTCCGCAGCAGCAACAACAACAACAGCCGAGGCGACAACAGCAGCAACAACCGCGGCAGCCACGCAATGTTCGTCAAGCGGAACGAGCTCCCTTGTCTGAGGAAATTGTCGAAGCGGAAGTGATCGACGCAGCGCTAGCCGGTCCTGACCCGATCAGTGCCATTGATACTCGGCACCTTGATCCTGCTGTGACGCACCGACCCGAATTGGCAACCAACATCAGCCAAGCAGATGAACGAATGACTTCGCACGTTCAGCAGGTAGTCGATCACGATATTGTCCATATTCGAGACGCTTCCGACGCCCTCGACGGAACTCCAGGACCCACTATAGTGCCCAAGAAGAATCCAATCGTCGAGATGTTGAAATCTCCCGACAGCATTCGCAAGGCCTTCATCGCAAGTCAAATCTTCCAGCGCAAGTTCGATTAGGAACCCGGTTTGGAGTTGGAGTCCAGCTTCGAGCGTGTCCCATCAACCCAAAGCGTAAGCCAATGGCAACCCGCAGTGTCAGCTAGACGTTTACTTCTCGAACACCCGACGCGTCCTACTCTTCGACACCACGACGCGTCAGCTAGGCTCTTCTACAACAGCACGACGCGTTAGCGCGTTAGCTAGGTCGGGACTCTACCCCTTCTATTGAAGCAAGAGGGCAATTCTTCTCTTCATTCCCCTATCTAGACGCCTTTACCTGCCACCTTCATCAACCAACAACGCGGCATGCTGAGAATGGTATCATGAGGCTCCTTCCTCAACTCCTTCTCGATTGCATCCTGGGCCGATCATGCAGATTGTCGACTACATCGTTTTGTTCGTATATTTCGTCGGCATGGTTGGAATCGGCATCTGGTCCATGCGCCGCGTTCAGAAGCAAGAAGACTACTTTATGGGCGGTCGTGGCTTCGGGAAACTATTGCAAACATTCGCCGCTTTCGGCGCAGGTACTGGTGCTCACGAACCTGTCGCTGTTGGACTTACTGGCTGGACAAGCGGACTGAGCGGTGTTTGGTCAGCACTCATGTGGTTGTTTGTCACCCCCGTCTACTGGGTGACTGCCGTTTGGTATCGTCGAATGAGACACTTGACGTTGGGCGACTGGTTCGTGGAGCGCTACGAATCGAAAGCTATGGGAGTCGCCTATACGGCCTTCGCCTTTGCGTTTTATATCTTCTACCTTTCAACCATGCTTTCCGCGATCGCCAGTTTCGCTGTTCCGCTAATGGGAATTGAAACTATATGGGGATTGCAATTGAAGTATTACTTGATTCCTGGCTTAGCACTAATTGTCATCCTTTATGGAGTTCTAGGTGGATTGACTGCAGCCTATTACACCGACTTGATCCAGGGCGTTTTCATTATTCTCCTCTCCGTTCTTCTGATCCCATTTGGTCTGTCCGCCTTGGTCGAACAATTCGGCGATCCGGCCAGCCAAGGAATGATGGATGGATTTCAAATACTTCACCAACGCGTTTCGGCAGATTATTTCAACTTGTTTGGCGGTCCAAGTGCTGGTGAGTTTCCTCCGATGTACATAGTTTCGTTGAGTATTCTTGGCGTGATCACGGTGGTTGTCCAACCCCACTTTATTGCCACCGGCGGTGGCTCCGCCAAGGCGGAAGACGAGGCGCGGATTGGTCTGGTGGTCGGTAACTTTCTCAAACGGCTATGCACCGTCGGCTGGGCACTCACGGCCCTCATCGCCTTGGCCTTGTTGGCCGACAGCGCTGACATCGTCAAGGATCCAGACCGTGTATGGGGTGTCGCTGCTCGCGAGATTCTGGGGCCGCTAAACATCGGCCTAGTTGGACTAATGCTCGCCTGCCTCATGGCTGCCATGATGAGTTCCGCCGATGCCTATATGATCGTCACATCAGCTTTGGTTACGAGAAATGTTTATGCCGCATACATCGACGACAAGGCTAGTGAGCAAACATACCTGCTTGTCGGGCGATTGACTGGTCTCTTCATTATTGTGGGGGCAAGTGCGATTGCTATATTCTGGTCGGACGTATTTGGACAATTCAAACTGGCTATTGAATTACCGATTCTTTTCGCTGCTCCATTTTGGATTGGCATGTATTGGCGACGAGTGAACCGTACTGCCGTATGGATCACCATTACCTTCTCGCTGCTATTCTTCTTTGTGTTGCCAATCTTGCTACCCATGCTTTTACCCGGATTGAAAAGCAATCCCAGTTTTGCAGTTGAAACCAATCGCATTACTAAGACCTTTTCTAGGACGGCAACTGCCGCGGACGTCGCGCGTTACGAAGCTTGGCAGCGTGTCTTCGACCAAGCAACCAGGGAACAAGACAAGAAAACGCTCGACAAACTTGGCTCTCCCCCGCCCAAGGCAGTCGAAGGCGAAGTCATCGAACTTCAGGTTAAGAGCGGTGGTCAAGCACTTTTCTGGGCAGAACTTTCCGCTCCAGGCGAAGTTGCTTTGGAAACAGTGTCTGAAACAGAAGAACAAGGAACCAGAACTGTAGTTGAAAAACGCGTCGGCTCCTTAGAGGGCAGCGGTTTGTTCAAGCTCGACTTTCTTCTCTACAGCTGGCTTGGGGTTGATTTAAGTGCCGCATCAAAGTCGACGATTGAAACCTTAAGATTACCGCCGCGAGTTCTTCTGCCATTTCTTGTCTTGGCGATATCCAGCTTTCTGACGCCCCGCAATTCCGAAAAGGGCCTTCATCGCTATTATGCAAAAATGAATACGCCTGTGCATCCGGATCCGGCTATCGATAAAGAAGCTCTGGAAAAGGCCTACAACACCGAGAATTATGCGCGAGAGACAAAACTGTTTCCCAACAGTGATTTCGAATTTGTTCGGCCGTCTACTAAAGACGTCGTCGGATTCCTCATCTCGGTACTCGTCTGCGCCTTTGTCATCGGATTGCTAGTCTTCCTGGCAGGCGTAGGTGCTTAGATTCTAGAGTATCGATTCCCGATTCTAGAGCCGGAGATCCCTCCTACTCACCAAACCGATTCCAAACGAAGAACATCACCACGACGCGCACTAGAGTTTACAGTCTCGACAGTCACCCTTTCCGCAATGAACGTTGTTAAGACTTTCGGCCGCACCCTGCTGGGCTGCTACCCGTCTTGCACGGTTTCACTCCCAGATCCTCAATCGGGAATTCAAGCAGACATCAAGCAAACACATCCACCACGAGATGTCGCTCAGTCTACTACGCACTTCTGCAAGCTCTTCAGGATCACCACGAATCGAATTCAATT
>JBCCEO010000573.1:0-5579 GCA_039030255.1 Planctomycetota bacterium
GCCTAGACAGGAGCATCTTGAAGAATGACTCTGGAATGAGGGTAAGCTCATCGCCGTAAGCAGCAAGGTCCGTACTATGGGATTCCCTACTCTAACGACATGCAGAGCAAGGGCCGTGGCGATCCTCCTCTGCCCTTGGTTCAGCAAGAAACGGTGATCGAAGCACCAGCAGACCAGAGCACTTTGACGCAACGCTACACTGAGCAGGTGATTGCTTTCATCGAAAAGAACCATGAGCGTCCCTTTTTCGTTTACTTGCCGCATACTTTTCCCCATTTGCCCCTGTTTGCTTCCCCAGATTTTCTCGGCAAGAGCGAGAATGGACGCTATGGAGATTCTGTCGAAGAAATCGATTGGTCGACCGGACAAATCCTCCGCTGCCTTGATCGATTGGGCTTGAGCGATAACACGATCGTCATTTTTACGAGCGACAATGGATCCAATGGTCGAAATGGAGGATCCAACAAACCGCTAAGCGGCGCGAAGGGTTCAACAATGGAAGGCGGGATGCGAGTCCCCATGATTGCTCGTTGGCCCGGCAAGATTCCAGCTGGGTCGATTTGCTCTGAGCTCGCGACAACGATGGATATCCTGCCTACGTTTTGTAGCCTAACGAATGCGAAAATGCCCAGTAGGAAAATTGATGGTCACAACATGACCGACTTGCTGCTTGGTTCGCCGGATGCCAAGTCAAAGTACGAAGCTTTGTTTTACTACCGCAGAAGGCAACTACAGGCCATTCGTGTTGGTGATTGGAAGTATCATTTAGGCTTGGAGAAGACGTTTCCAACTTGGACGACTCCCAAAAATTCAGGCAAGGGGCGGAAGGCCAAATTGGTTAACTTGCGTGATGATTTGCAGGAGCGCGAGGACCAGAGTTCAACTCAACCAGCTATCTTGGCTCGAATGCAAGAGCTTGCGCAAGATGCCGAGTCGAATTTGGGCAATGAAGACCGAGCAGGCAAAGAGCAACGTCCTGCGCGCACGCTCGAGAGCTCAGAACCCATGTTGCTGAATCAGTAACGGCAGGCGAATGGTTTGCTTGCGGCGTTTACTGTTGCTGTCCGTAAATCTGCTCGGCGCGCTGGAATAGAATCCAAGAAGTCACGATGTACTTATCGTTGGACTCGGGCACGGCTCCTTTGTGCGTGTGCGTGAACCCCGCGGGAGCGATGACCATACTTCCGGCTCTTGGCTGAATTGATTTTCCCTGATAGTAGAATTGCGTTTGCCCACCCTGCTCTACCGTGTTTAGGAAAAACATGAAAAGCAGTGCTCGGTGCAGGGTTTCACAATTCGATTCGCGTGGATAGATTTCTGAGTGCCAGTGGTGGTAGCCTCCGCTGCCCTTTCGATATTTCTGCAAGTTCAAGAATCCTGGCCGATAGAGGCTAAGGACGACGCCCGCTAGCTGCTCGTCGGACACACGTTCCAGATTCTCTGGAGATAGCTCAATAACTTCGCCACTTTCTAGTTGAATCGTGGGTGCAAGTGCGCCGCAAACCAAGAACGGATACTCACGTACGTACTCGGTCAGCTTCTGAGCGGTCACATTGAAGAGCGTTTGATTGATCTGCGTCCATTCTTGGTATTCCGAAATGCAACAATCGACGGAATCCTTCTTTTGAGCATCCACGCCCGAACCAACTTGGCCTGCCGAGTGGATCTGCGGGAAGGATTCAAACGTATCGATGACTTGTTGGCAAAATTCGGGCTGTAGAGCATCGTCGTAAACGGCAATAAAGTTTTTCTCAGTTGCAATCATTGTAATAACTCAAAAAGAAAAGCCAGAGCCCAAGGGACTCTGGCAAAGGATTCTCCGCAGGGAGACTTCTGATTCGCTGGCCAAAGCTCGACCGATGAAGTCTATCTGGGACTACTCAAAATAGGTCTCAATTCCGCCTAGCTCTCGCTCTGCATCCTCGAAGAAAGAATCGACGGCATCCAACGAAGCAACGTCATTTAGCTCCAGTCCGATCGGAGTAATGATGAGTTCAGGAATTTCAATGTGCACACGATCGTCCCAACGCGGTCCGAAGACCTCGTAACCGTCCCCTTCGACGACCTGACGGAAGAATTCATGTGCAGAATGGACAGCTGGCCTATCCTGCGAATTCTCTTGGATCCATTGGTTCAGCGAGGAATCTGGCTGAAGACCTGAGAGCAACTCCGAGTTCCCAAACTGCATACCCAGGTCAAGGCTACCCTCGTCACCATCCAATGAACCGCCGAGATTGCTAGAAAACGCGCCTAGCATGGAGCTCGAGTCGCCGAGGAGCAAGCCAGCCTCAAGCGCAAGTACACCGACAACTTCCGTCGTATGGTTCAATTCCGAGTCGCGGGAAGCTTCCTCTTCGACAAAGACAGTGACACTGGTTGCCGTTTGGCTGCGATGTCGAACCGTCGCCGCATCGCCTCCGTCACGAGTTTGCATGTCCGAAAGGATCACCGGATTTGATGATCCGTCGATGCTGCCAAAATTGATGGTCGTGTTTTGGTGGGTAACTGAATTGTTGGATTTCACCGCATTGAGTGATACATCGCCCGTGGTTGCAGTTCCCGTATCTATGGCAATGAAACCGACAGTCTCAGTCGCGTGAACCCCATCCGCTGCTTCTTCTTCGTTGAATTGCATCTGGAACGTGGAGTTTCCAATATTTCGAATTCGTTCAACAACGGCGGCGGAATCGTTATTCGTCATGACTTGGCCGATGACCAAGGGAGCCGAACTGAACGAAGTGCCAAAGGAAAAAGTCTGGAACGACTCGTTCGTCAAGTTGACTGTGCCGGCTGCCAATTGAGTGCCATCAGGTAGGGAATAGCTTCCCGCCTCCACAACTAAATAACCGATGTTTTCCGTGGTGTGATTGCCATCGCGATAATCCCACTCTTGGAAGCGGATTTGGAAGCTGTCGCTGGTTACATTTCGCACACGCACCACGCCTTGATGTCCGCCGTCCCGTGTTGCGCCGCCTGCGACAACCACAGGGTTGTCGAAACTGATCGGTAAGTTGATCGTCTTCCAAACATGAGTCACATCGATGGCGGTGCCTGAAACTCCAATTGCATCGTCGCCACCTGAGGTGACTTCTTCTACAGTGACATTCACAGTCGCGGTATCACTGGCCGATCCGTCACTGACGGTGTACGTAAACGAATCTGCCCCAAAGAATCCTGGAGCCGGTGTATAGGTAACAGTTCCGTCCCCATTGTTGTTGACGGTACCGTTCGATCCATTCGCAACCGACGCGACCGTAAGCGAATCGCCATCTACGTCGCTGTCGTTGCCCAGGACGTTAATATCAACTGCAACATCTTGATCGGTCGTTGCGGAATCATCGTTTGCCACCGGATTGTCGTTGACGGGCGTGACCGTCACAGCGACAGTCGCAGAGTCCGTATTGCCTGATCCATCGTTTATCGTGTAGCTGAACGAATCGCTACCATTGAAATTCGCGTTCGGAGTGTAGACCAAATCATTGCCACTGATTGCGACCGCACCATTGGATCCTTGCGTAAAGGACTGGATGGTGAGCGAATCGCCGTCTGGATCGCTGTCATTGTCCAGTACTGCAACTGATCCTTGGGTATCTTCGTCCAGGGTGAGCGAATCATCTTCCGCATTGGGCGGATTGGTGACTTCGTTAACCGTTACGTTCACCGTAGCGGTATCGGTGGCCGAACCATCACTGATCGTGTAGCTGAACGAATCGTTGCCGAAAAAGCCTGGATTCGGACTGTATGTCACAGTGCCATCGCCGTTGTCCGTGACGTTGCCGCTGGAGCCATTGGTTACAGCAGAGACGATGAGACTATCACCATCAATGTCCGTGTCATTGTTCACCACATTGATAACGACGGCTACATCTTCGTTTGTCGACGCGGAATCATTGTTTGCGACTGGATTGTCATTGACGGGCGTTACTGTGACATTGACCGAGGCGGTGTCGGTGCCGCCGTTTCCGTCACCAACCATGTAAGTGAACGAATCGGAGCCGTTGAAGTTGGCGTCGGGCGTGTAGGTCAAGATGCCGCCGCTGTTGCTGACACTACCGTTGCTACCTTGGCTGAAGGAATCAACGCTTAGAGAATCTCCATCAGGATCGCTATCGTTATTGAGCACGGCAATGGCAACGGACTCATCTTCATTGACGGTGGCCGAATCGTTGTCCGCATTCGGAGACTGATTTTGGCTTCCGCCCCCGGCGATCAGATCCATTGCAGCGCCTAGATCGAGTACACCGTTACCAACGAGACTTAAATGATCAGGTCGTGCCGTGCTGAGAATGGCATCCTTAATCCCCAAGTAGTCAAGGTCTGGTCTTTCGGCCCAGAGCAGTGCTGCTGCCCCGGCGACATGCGGAGCCGCCATCGACGTTCCAGAACTGTAAACGTAGCCGCCATTGGTATAGGTGCTGCCAATTTGTGTTCCTGGTGCAGCAATCTGCACCGACTCGTCACCCCAGTGGGAATAGCTGGCAAAGCTCCCGTCCGAATCGATCGCGGCCACGGTGATGACGTTGTCGTGAACTTTGCTGTACTCCGCAGGCCAGGAATTGAAGTTGCCGTCCATATCCGAAGCAGGGATATTCGTCCGCGAGTTACCAGCTGCAACGATATATAGAACGCCTGCGTTCTTTGCTCGACCAATGGCATTCGAAATCGCTTGGCTACCGCCCACGTTGGTACCAGCGTAGCCGTAGCTGTTGTTTGTAATCTTGGCTCCGTTGTCTGTGGCATAGTCGATGGCCCGAGCAACATCTGCATTGCTTCCGTTACCAATTACTTTGAGTGACATGATGCTGGCGTCCCAACCAACACCTGCAACTCCAATGGAGTTATTCCCTTTTGCCCCAATGGTTCCGGCAACGTGAGTGCCATGGCCATTGTCGTCGCGTGGATCAGAATCATCATTGTCAAAATCGTAACCATAGAAATCGTCGACGTAGCCATTGCCATCGTCATCGATACCATTGCCATCGATCTCACCAGAGTTTGTCCAAATGTTGTCGGCCAGGTCCGGGTGATCGTACTCGACACCCGAGTCGATCACTCCGACGATGACAGCACTACTGTCAGTCCGCGTATCCCAAGCTAGTTCGGCACCGATATTTGGCATGCCCCAAAGTACACTGTAGAACTGGTCATTTGGGACTGCGGCTGCCTGCATTCGATAATTGGGCTCGGCGTAGTCGACGATATTCAACGCATTGTAATAGTGGACTAGGTCTTCGACGGACTGACCTGGAAGAACTGGAATCTCCCAAAGTTGCGAATCAGCACGGAAGCCTTCCCCAAGTGGGCCGCTCAAGAATGCCAAGTCTTTGCCTAGCATTTCAACGCCTGCACGCTGCTCAAGTGCATCTACCTGCACATCATTGTTGAATCGAACGAGTACCTCAGTGTCGGTATAATCAGTGGGTTCTAAGACACTGAAGTCAACGAAATAACCCGTGAGCACATAGCGTGGTTCCAAACTTTCGAATCGACGGGCAGGTCGTGGCCGAGCCTTGTTAGAGTTGCTGTAACGTCTGCGCAGCATAATGTCCCTCGCGAATGAGAAGAAGTAATTGAGAAGA
>JBCCEO010000574.1:0-5566 GCA_039030255.1 Planctomycetota bacterium
ACGCAAGATCGTTGGTCGCCTTGCGCAAACCGCCAACGGCGATCAAAGTCATCGGAAGCAGGATCAAAATCCCAGCCACCATCACGAATCCTTGCAGTACGTCCGTCCAAACGACGGCTCGAAACCCGCCGTACGTTGTGTACACCACCACGGCCAAAGCAAAGACGCCGAGGCACAGCAAGTAGGAAGGATCGACCCCCGACGCAAGTGGAAGCATCGAAGTAATTGAGCCAAAGCTGCTGGCCGCGTCTTGAAATAGCGGGACATCACTAAGTAAAGTCTGCAGAATGACGCTTCCACCTTTGAATTGTGCAATGAGATTAAAAGTCGTAAAGAAAACGATCAACAGCGTTGCCACAAGTCCAAGTACCGGACTACGAAACCGCTCCAAGATGAGATCTGGAATCGTGATCGAATCGGATTTGCGTGCAAGCTGATTCAAGCGTTTGGCCAGTAAGCCCATGGCAACCAGCGGCACAAGCATGTAACTGCTAATCCATAGGGCAACGCTCCATCCATGGGTATAAACCAACGACGGGAAGCCAATGAAACTGCCACCCGATGCACTTGTTGCCGCAAAAGTTAAAGCAAAAGCCCAGACACCAAGATTCCGACCGCCTAGAAAGTACTCGTTGAGAAACGTGCTCTTCTTGGCAACGCGACTGGAAAGCCAAGCCAAGAACATAACGATGCCAATGTATCCGACGAAAGCAATGATCGCGGAGTTGGAGCCAGAGCCCGCTTGCGCCAAAGGCAGCAAAGCATTCATGCTTGCTCTCCTTCGGTCTTAGCTCCTACTTCCTCAGGTGCATTCAATGATTTGGTGTTAGGATCTTCCCCCTCCCAATCCGGCGCACTCTGCTCATACGGTTCGTCCAGCGGATCGTCGCTCATGAAGCTAAAGCAAAACCACGCCGTCACGACATTGGCTGCCAGCCAGGGCATTACGATTCCAAAAGCAATCCAGCTGGGCATACCCAAAAAAGTTCTCAGCTTGCTGAGGTCTCCATCCTCGGGTTGCCTGCCGTAGATAAAGCAAACGGTTAATGAGTAAACCGCAAAGATGAGGAACACGACCAAGATGATCCATGCTTCGCGTCGCGAGTTGACGAATACTGGATCCAATTCATATTCTTTTGGGTTACGCATCCACGTTCCCTCGTGCAAAATCACATCTTGAACAGAGGGAAAATCCTAACACGATTACGAGAAGTATTTAACCGGAGCACGAGAAAACGGCCCGTTTCAACGGCGAAACCGCGCGATCTTGAAAAACTTGCACGTACAATTGAGGCGAGCAAGCAGAATCCACGCTGCAATTAGTCTGAGGGAACCTCCTACAGCGATTCGAACGGAGGACTTTTCTCTTTGCATAGGTGTCCTGAGTGCCACTGACTCAGCGTTTTGCTCTATATTGTTGACTTCAGTTTTCATTTCAAATTTAATGCCAGAAAACACCCCGCGGTGGAATTGCAAATATGGGTAGTATTAAGATCTCTTCGCGCGCCAAGCTGTTCAGTGGTGATCCTCGCAAGGCTATCGAGGTGACGGATGCGGAAGTGCTTCGGACCTTTCACGGCATGCATTCCGACGATCAGCTTTGCAGCCTGGAAATGGAACGTGATCTCGTCGACGAACTTGAAATCAATGGAGGGCGAATCCATTTCCATTTCGACGAGACACAGAATTGCTTACGTGTAACAACGGTCTACGGCGCAGAACGAGAGCTCTCCGCCGAAGCTACCCAGCGTTTGGTTCAGGAAACCAAAACGCAATGGGCAGAAGGCATAGGAAACGGACTCTTTGAATTCGTGCACGAGCAACTTATCGGTGCAGGTTTCTACCAGACGATAGTCGATGAAGGCATCGATTTAGAACTCCCGGACTATTGCGTTCAAACAGCGTCTGACGACCAGCCAACGCCTGAAGTCACTTGGTCTGAGAGCGGTAATCCAAACGATCTACTGCTGGACGATCTGAAGCAAGCTGCTGAGGCGGGTGATGTCAGCGCGAAAACAGAACTAGGCTCTCTCTTGGTCGACGGCGAGATGGCGACCGGTCGAAACGCGGAGGGAATTGCTCTGCTGGAAAGTGCTGCCGATGAAAACAACGAATTCGCCACGATGAAACTTGGGTCCGCTTACTTGAAAGGCGAGGGAGAAACGCCAGTCGATGTGGAAAAGGGAGTGGCCTACTATCAAAGAGCAATCGACGAAGGCTCAACATTTGCAATCAGCGCGCTGGGAGAAGCTTATAAAGAAGGAAAGGGAGTCGAACAAGATACGGACAAAGCTTTGAAGCTTCTTAACGAGGCGGTGAGTAAGGGGGATCCGGTTGGGATGGCAGAGCTGGGCGACTGTTACGAATTCGGCGTCGGAGTCGACGTCGATTTGAAGAAGGCTTCTGAACTCTACAAGCAGGCTTTGGAAATGGGATTTGATCCTGTCGAACCAGCCTACGAACGCGTCCAGCAACAAATGAAGCAATCGGGCGGCTTTTTCAAATGGCTACTAGGTTTGTTCATGCCAAGATCCAAAAAAGCTTTAGAAGTACCTGAGGAGAACTTCGTTTTTCGAGAGGGCGATGACGAAAAGCTAGCAGCCGCAGTTGCACAAGCCCAAGCAACACTCAGTCAATTCGCAAAGCGATTGCCAAAACTTAAGCAGTTCGAATCCGCTGCACTCAAAGTGGCTTTCAAGAAAAACGGAGTCACCGAGCACATGTGGATTACGGACGTCGAATTCAAAGACGGCCATTTCCACGGAATCCTTGCCAACGATCCAGAACTGATCACCTCCATGGAATGCGGGGATTCCCAGCGCGTCCATCCCAACGATGTCGATGACTGGATGATCACTGATGCGGACGGCAACTACGAAGGCGGGTTCTCCGTCGCAGTCTTTGCCGGACGTTCCTAAGAGACCCGCAATTCGACAACCATAAATTCAAGTTCTGCTTCAATGGCGTCTCTGATTCTACTTTTTGAGCGACGGACGAGGATCGCCTTCATTGTCGTTTGGTTCTCATGGGCTTTGGGACCGGAACAGGTACTAGGCCAAGCGGAGCAGGGGCAGTCACTTGAAACGCGAGCGGCGGAGCTTCATGAGAAGTTGCTAGTTGCGCTGGAAAGTGCGGATTTGCCCGAGGACTTTAATACTTGCGGCGGAATCCTCAAGGAAATGCACGCGTTGGGCCCGGAAGCTCGCTGCGCACTGCCGACTTTGAAACGCATCGCAATCAGCAACAAGTGGTGGAGCCACCACGCTCGTGCACTATTGCTTGCCATGGGCAATGAATCCAAGGAAGTTCTGCGCGAGCTGCTAACGCATGAAGATCCATTGGTCCGTGCGGCTGTACTACTCGATTTTCGAAGGGAACCATCCTTGGAAATCATCCATTTGCATCGCGAGCTGCTAGCGATCGGCAACATGAACCACTGGAAGTTCGATGAGAAGTATGCCAACCGAGATGAGGTTTCTTTGGGTGGCGGATTGCGAGGACTGGTCGCCGGACGCGATGACGGACTAGGAGGATTCGGCGGCGGGCAAGTTGGACTAAGCGACTTCGGTTCTCAAATGCAATTCTTGGATCAAATGGCAGTCGAAGCCTTGATTTTCTGCGGCTACGACCAGCCCGATTTACTCGAGCACTTGATGCAGGGCTTGCAAAACGCAAAGAACCCGAGATGCTACGGCCTCGCGGACTTGGGCAAACCTGCATTCGGAGCCATTGCAAGACTCCGGCAGCTGGCGCGATACGGCCCGCCTTCGATGCGTCCCGGAACTGCAGAATATGTGCTTTATCGAAATCGTGCAACGGAAATCTTGACCGCCGTCGACCGGTCTGGGAAAGTTTGTTTTCAAGTGCTACTGGAACAGATGAAGGAACCAGTTGATGACGGTTTCTTTGGCATCGATCCATTCGCGCTGGGTGAGTCATGCCCCAAACCACTGGAATGGTTGCTGGGACATCCGGCTCGCTCTCAAGTCGACGGACAACAACTCTTGGATGCCATCCAAGCCCTGGAGCCGAATGAGCAAGTCTACGGATGGATGTTGCTCGCGGAGTGCAATGCGACACTCGCAATTCCGTACCTGCGATCTGTGTTCGAGAACTCCGATTCGCAATATTCCCAGCATAAAATCGTTGCAGCGACCGCGCTGGCGCGTCTCGATCCGAATTCTGAGGACGCTTTCTTGTATTTGGTGCAAATCCTTGATGACGAAAAGCTTGCCGCAGCGACCACGCGTGATCCAAACCCATTCGGGTTCGGAGGAATGCAATTTGAGTTCATCCACCCCATCCGAGCCGACGCCGCACGAGCTCTTGGCTACGTGCATCCGAAATATGCTCAGCGGGCCTTTAACGCGTTGAACAAGTTTGCGAAACATCGCGAGGACAACAAGTTGACTTTGTTGGCCGCCTTCGCGACTTGGAGCTTGATCCGGTTGGATCGCGAAAACGAAACCGCCGTGCAGTCCCTAAACACGGACGGTCTTCCCTTCGCAATGCGGACGGATGAAGAAGGTATTTGGCACTATGAAACCCCTGAATCCGTCGCCCAGGTTCTTGGTGACCGAATCGACCAAGTCATCGACTTGTTCGTGCATCAAGCCCTTTCGACGGAACCGCACGAAGAGGAAAGATCCGAATTTGCACTCAAGGTACTTTTAGCAGCCAAGCCAGCCAGGATTAGACCGCTGGTTGAAGCCGCGTTCCAAGCAATCGAAACGCAGGAGTCCTACGTGGATAGGAACACTGGCCCAGTTCGCGTTCTTATCGAAACTCTTCCAAGACTTGGGCCCGCCACCGACATCGTCATCGAACAGACCGAATCCTCGAATTATGAGGCCCGCAAGCTAGCCGTTTACATGCTTGGCAAGCTAAGGACACAACCGCTCCAGGCGATTGCAGCACTGCGAAAGGCCTGCAGCGATTCGCGAGCACTTGTCAGAGCCCGAGCCACCGCATCACTCGCGGCCTACGGTGGACAGGCCAACTCAGCTCTCCCCGAGTTGCGGGAGCTTCTCCGAGACGATTTTGCCAGCGTCCGCAATGCAGCGAAAAACGCAATTGCTTCAATAGCCGGCACAATGGCGAAATGAATCTCCAATCGCGCAAGGCGCTGTTACTTGCCTCCCTGTCGCTGAGATTGAATGTGCTCCATAGCGGCATTCATTAATGAATCACTTTGACCAACGAAATACCCAGGCTCTGGCTCGACATAAATATCGGGACTAACTCCATTGCCATCAAAAAGCGTGCCATCAGTTTGGTAAGAAATCATCGAACCAATTCTGAGGTCGATGCCGCGGCTGATCCGAACGCCGGTCGTTCGAGCACTGCCACCACCTGTCGAAGTTCCCATCAGAGTGACATTGCTTAGTTCCTTCATGCCTGCCACAAAAATATCGGTCGCACTAAAGCACTTGGCATTGGTCAGCACGACAACAGGCTTGGAGTAATGATATCGATGCTTTTGATTGTTTCGCTGAGACAATACGAGGTAATGCCATTCACTAAACTCGTCCCCAGGCGGTTGCCATTTTGGCTGGAATTGCTTTGC
>JBCCEO010000575.1:0-5563 GCA_039030255.1 Planctomycetota bacterium
CCAACATGCCACTTGCCGACCATCATGGTTTGATAGCCTGCGGCTCCGAGGGCATCGCCAAATGTAACGACGCGCTCGGACAGGTTGCCCTCATATCCAGGACCACTATCTCGATAAACCATCATGCCAATCCCGGCTTGATGCGACCAAAGTCCTGTTAGAAGCGAGGCGCGAGAGGGGCAACAACGGCAAGTGTTGTAGGCTTGGGTAAATCGGAGCCCCTGGCTGGCAAGCCGATCGATGTTGGGCGTCTCTATTTCGCTTCCGTAGCAGCCAAGATCTGACCAACCAAGATCATCGCAAAAGATAATCACGAAATTGGGGCGTTCCGACGTGGCGTTTGCGGTGCTTTCGCTTGAGAGTTCTTTTGCGATTAGGTTGAAACTGAGAGCAAAGAGCAAGCCAAGCGATAACATGCAAGGAAATCGAACATAGGTTCTGAGGGCCATAACTATCCCATTCAAAGCGAGTTGCGCAACTGAATTCCAATGACTTGTGGTTGAAACAGTCTAATCGATTTCCAAACCCTCGTATTGAAGTCGGCATTAGTCACTATGGCGGGGGGGTGAACAAGCCACTTTGACAATGGACGATACTCACCTTGGTTTTTCTTTTGGCAGCAGTGGCAACATGTTATATTTTATCGACATGAATACATCTGACATCAAATACGTCGCGGCCTATCTCTTGCCTGCTTCCGGGTTTGTTGCCGTCTTGCTGGGCGGGGTGTGGAGCTTGCTTACGGTGCTTGTCGCTTTCGTCATGATTCCGCTCGCTGAAGCCTTGCTGCCAATTTCGGTCGCCAATCATCCTGCCGATACGGAAGCAACCCGACGAACACACAAGTACTTTAGTTTGCTGTTGTACTGCAATGTGCCGATCGTCTACGGGCTACTCCTGCTTTGGCTTTATCTCGCAACGAATTATGAGTATGCGGTGTGGGAGATCATCTGCACCAGCTTTTCTGTAGGTGTTGTTATGGCTGCCAACGGCATCAACGTAGCCCATGAATTGGGGCATCGTGCTAGCGCATTCGAGCGTTTTTTGTCAAAGCTGCTGCTATTGCCTTGCATGTACATGCAGTTTTTTATCGAGCACAACCGCGGGCACCACTTTCATGTTGCAACTCGCTCCGACCCAGCTACAGCTCGCTACGGTGAGGCGCTGTATTCGTTTTGGTTTCGGGCTCTATACGGGATTGTAGTCTCCTCATGGAGAATTGAACAAAAGAGATTAAAGCAAAAGAAGTTGTCAGTTTATTCATGGCAAAATGATTTGTTGCGATTCTTTGCCTATCAACTTTTCTATCTATTCGCGGTATTCTTCGTCTTTGGTTGGCTTGGACTCGGCATCGCAGTTTTTAGTGCTTTAGTTGCGGTGCTAATGCTAGAAACAATCGATTACATCGAGCACTATGGCTTGCGACGATTAGAAACTTCGCCGGGAAAAATCGAACGTGTCATGCCCAAGCATTCTTGGAATTCAAATCATATCCTGGGGCGAGTCATTCTCTATGAACTGACTCGGCATTCGGATCATCATGCGGTTTCTTCACGTCAATACCAAGTACTGAAGCATCACGACGAAAGCCCGCAACTGCCACTTGGCTATCCTGGCTCCATGCTATTGGCACTTGTTCCGCCGTTATGGTTCCGCATCGTGAACCCGCGCGTTCCACAATCCATGGTGGAACAGGCCTGAACCACACTTAGTCTTGCATACAGCGCATCAACGAAGTCTCTTGCGCTTGCGTAAAGCGAGGTAGGTGTTGCAAAGGACCGGCTACATGACTCCGTTGAGACTACAAGGCAAATCGGAGTTTCACTTTAGGTTTGGACTCCTTGCGCTCCGCGAGAGAAGATCGGTGCATTTGCGGAGCGAGAATCACAAGCTTGAACTCTGATTTGTCCTGGTTGGGAATAGAATCGGCGTGAACTCTACTTGCTTACAGGCTAGAATGGGAGGACCTACCCTCGTCGCTGGCTTTCAAGAAGCCAATGGATTCTTAATTCTTGAAGAGACATGAAAACTACCCCTCGCGCTCTTATCCTTCTTCAGCCACTCTTACTTCTGTGTTGCCACTCGCTCGCTGCTCAAGAAGTTGACTTTCAGCGTGACGTTGCCCCCATTCTGGAAGAACGCTGCACCTTCTGCCATGGAGCGGAGGAAGCCGAATCCGGATTGCGATTGGATTTGCGGCATCGCTTGCTCTCTGGAGGTGATTCTGGATTGGCGGGGGTTGTACCTGGAAACCCCGAGAAGAGTTACTTGCTCGAAGTAATCCAACATTTGGATCCTGCCGTCAAAATGCCGCCTGACGAAGACAAACTGCCTCAAAAGGAAATCGACACAATCAGGCGATGGATCGCCCAAGGCGCAATATGGCCCGGGCAAATGGAAAAGGTCGAATCCGAAGAGATTCAGCACTGGTCGTTCCTCCCAGTGCAACGGCCTGCCGTACCGGATATCGCTGAACTGCCAAACCCAATTGATCGCTTTTTAACACAGAAGCTCGCCGAAAAAGGTCTAGCATTCTCCAGCGAGGCGGATCCTGTCGACTTGATTCGTCGTAGTTCGATTGTGTTGACAGGGCTTGCTCCCACGCCTGAAGAGACAGACAGGTTCTTGGAAGCTTACGTGCAAGATAGCAACGCGGCCTTCGAAAGGCTCATTGACCGCTTGATGGCTTCTCCACACTTTGGCGAACGATTTGCGCAACATTGGCTCGACGCGATCCGTTGGGCAGAAACAAACGGCTCCGAAGCGAACCTTTACCGCAAGAATGCCTGGATCTATCGTGACTACGTGGTGCGAGCTTTCAACGAGGACAAGCCCTACGACGAATTCGTGCAGGAACAAATTGCGGGAGACAGTATGGGTGCCGGCGAAGCAACCGGTTTCCTAGTCGCTGGACCGCATGTACCCGCAGCCACCGTGGGGAGAGAGCCATCCGCCATTCGCCAAGCTCGCGCGGATCGGATGGACGAAATCATGCAGACTGTCGGCTCTTCAATCATGGCCGTCACCGTTGGTTGCGCGCGATGTCACAATCATAAATTCGATCCGATCACGATCACCGACTATTATGCGATGACCGGTGTTTTTCAAGGAGTTGAATTTGGGAGCCGCTACCCTGAGTTTTCAGAAGAACATCCCCGGCGGCAGCGTGGTCAGGAGCTTTGGAAAGAAATCGAAAAGAATCGCCAGGTGCTAAGGCCGACCGGTGGATGGGAAGAAAACTGGGGCGCTTATCGTGAATTGCATTTCAAGCCGACGAAGACAAAGGCAGTTCGTTTTCGCTTCAAATCTCACAATGTGAATTTAGACGAGCTCGAAGTCTTCGGAACCAAAAATCGCAATGTCAACCTCGGTCTTCCCTCCGAAGGCACCAAGCTGAGTGGTTTTCCTGAGCTTGGAAAAGAAAATCGCAATCCGCTGCATCGAGTCGTTGACGGCGAGTATGGCACGATGGCTTGGCGTGCGAGTGTAAACAAAGATGGCGAGGAACGCCCATGGGTTGTCTTTGAATTCTCTGAGAAGAAAGAGGTCAATCGCTTGCGTCTGAGCAGCAACCGAGAATACTTCTACGATACCGATTACTTGACGCAAAAGCCCTTCTTGCCTCGCTATGAATTCGATCTCGATATTCAAAAAGAAGATGGTACTTGGCAGCCATTGCTTGGAACTTGGTACGTCAATAAAAAACTAAATGAACTCCATCCCGAGCGCAAGCCGGCTATCAACAAGATCCAAAAGCAGATTGAGTTTTTGGCTGAAGAAGGTCCTCGTCCAAGTTTTGTTGGACGGTTTGTGAAGCCTAAGCCAACTTTCGTACTTTTGCGTGGCAGCCCCGAAAGCCCACGAGATGAGGTTGCCCCGGCCGGTCCTGCTTTGCTCCAAGGGGATCTTGGATTGGATATGAAGGCCGCGGGTTCCAAGCGTCGCGCTGAGTTCGCGAAGTGGATTACCACGCCTGAGAATCCACTCACGGCCCGCGTCATGGTAAATCGACTTTGGCATCACATCTTCGGCGCCGGGATTGTGACGACAACGGGCGACTTTGGTACCGCAGGCGCCCGACCATCACATCCTGAACTTTTAGATTGGCTTGCTGCTGAATTTGTGCAGCCTGGAGATTCATTCAGCTCTATCAATCAAGGCAAGCAAGACTCGCTGCCCAAGCCATGGTCGGTGAAAAACATGGTTCGTATGATGGTGCTTTCCAAAGCGTTTCGTCAGTCGAGTTTGCCCAAGCGGGAGGCGCTCGCCAAGGATGCAGGCTCGACGCTGCTCTGGCGTTTTCCTCCGAAACGAGTCGAGGCCGAAGTCATACGTGATTCCATTCTGCTGGCTTCAGGAGCTCTCGACGAGCGCATCGGTGGTCGTAGCTATCGCATTCATAATGAGAAGAAAACCTACGCCCAGTGGGAAGTCGTCAACAACCATGGGCCAGAGACGTGGCGTCGCATGCTTTACCAAGAACGAATGCGACGTGTCGACGATGGGATGTTCACGGCCTTTGATTTTCCGGATTGCGGCCAAGTTCGGGCAAAAAGACCAATCTCGACAACCCCGCTGCAAGCACTCAACCTGATGAACAGCAGTTTCGTCATGGAACAAGCTCAAATGATTGCCAAGCGAGTCACAAACGAAAACGATGGTGGACTGGGAGATGCGGTCGATGCTTGTTTTCGATTGCTGCTTAGTCGTCATCCTGTCGCAGAGGAGAAAGAATCCTGTGTCGCGTTTGCAACCAGTGATGGACTCCCCGAACTCTGCCGCGCTCTGATCAATTCGAACGAATTTGCTTTTCTTCCTTGATGCAAATTGTAGGTCGCCACATGGCGAAAGTTCTTGAAGTAAGACCTGTAAACTGATCCAACATCATGACAAATCCAGAACACCTTTCCTTGCAAGGTCGAAGACTCTTGGATCGCCGCAGCTTCTTGGGAACTGCAGGCTTGTCGACTGCGGGTCTGGCCTTGGCTGGCCTGTTGCAACAAGAGGGATTGCTGGCCGAGGATGATGTCAAAACAGTAGGAGGTAAAGTTCCGATTCGACCTGCTGTTGATCCAAGTAATCCGTACGCGGCGCGCAATGCACACTTTGAAATGCCGGCCAAGCAAGTCTTGGTGATCTATTTGCCAGGTGCAGTCAGCCACGTCGATACGTTCGATTACAAACCCATGCTGACCAAGCTGCATGATAAGAAACCACCCGGCTTGCCTGCGGTGACCTTTGAAGGTCCAAGCGGCAATATTGCGAAACCGTTTTGGGAGTTCAAACCACGCGGGGAGACCGGCAAGATGGTTTCCGAGCTGCTTCCGAATCTGGCCGAACAAGCCGACGACTTCTGCTTTATTCACTCGCTATCGACTAGCACCAGTGCGCATCCGCAAGGTGAAAACTTCATCAACACTGGATTCACGATGGAGGGCTTTCCATCTTCTCTTTTTCGTGGTTGGAGTCCCCGAAGTTTTCCCGTCACCCGAAGTTGGTGCTCCAAGTAATTTTGCAGCTATCTCGCGAGCTTTTCGGGCTGCTTCTTCTGCCGATGCTGGAG
>JBCCEO010000576.1:0-5542 GCA_039030255.1 Planctomycetota bacterium
CTGCGCAGCATCACCTTTGATTTCCAAAGACTTGTTGGATTGGTCGAGAGCTGTAACTTCCAAGCTACCAACGGGTTCGTAACTTGACTGAAGAGACATGGCGAAAATGCAGCCAACTACCGCAATGACAGATCCAATGGAAAGGTCGATTCCACCTGTCATGATGACAAAGGAAACGCCGACGCTGATGATGCCGAAGAGCGCTGTCCAACGCACCGTGTTTTCGATGTTGGCAGGCTTTAGGAAGGAATCTGGAGCCATCACAGCTGTAAAAGCAGTCACGACGAGCAGCAGTCCGAAAATCCCAAAGATTTTTTTGTATTTGCCCACAAATTACCCTTCAGATCTCACGCCGGTGCACCAACAGTTCCGCCAGTAGCAAGCGTCATAATGGCTTCTTCAGAAAGTTGTTCCCGCGCGAGCTCGCCTGCAATGCTCCCCTCGTGCATGACGAGGGTGCGGTCACTCATTCCCAGGATTTCTTCCATTTCACTAGAGACGAACAAGATGGCCAATCCTTGTTGCACCAGCTGATCCATCAACTGGTAAATCTCCTGCTTTGCTCCTACATCAATACCCCGCGTTGGCTCGTCCAACAATAAAAGTTTCGGCCCGAGCGCCAGCCACTTTCCAATAACCACTTTTTGCTGATTGCCGCCCGAGAGATAACGCACGACTTGCTCACTGCTTGGAGTCTTAATCCGCATCTTTTCTGTCATTGCCGCAGTATCAGCCCGCTCTCGTTTACCATTGAGAAAGCCCAGGGCATGTTGATTGCGTTTTAAGCCAGCCAAAGAGGTGTTCTCACGGACGGAGGTTCCTAGTACCAGTCCATGTAGTTTCCGATCCTCGGGCACCAATGCGATTCCCGCTTTGATGGCATCCTCCGGACTTTTTAAGACGATCTTTTTTCCCTCAAGGCGAATTTCTCCGTCGACAGCTGGATCTACCCCAAACAGGACTTGTAACATTTCCGTTCGCCCGGCACCAACCAGTCCAGCCACACCCACAATTTCGCCGGCTCGAATAGAAAAACTAAGCTTCTTCGTTGGCCAAGTTGGAGTCACCAAGTCTTCGGCTTCGAGCACTACATCGCCTGGGGCTGCAATATTTCGATTGTGACACTGCGAAAGATCTCGGCCCACCATTAAACGCACTAAGTTGTCATGCGAGATTTCCTCCTTCGAAAGATCTCCAGCATTCTCGCCATCACGCAAAACACAAACGCGATCGGCCAACTCTTGCACTTCGCCCAAACGATGTGAAATATATATGATGCTAACACCCTTGGATCTTAAGTCCTTCACGACCTCAAAGAGCTTTAGGGTTTCCCGCGTCGAAAGGCTAGAAGTCGGCTCATCCATGATGAGAACTCGTGCACCGGCAGATAGCGCCTTGGCAATCTCGACCATTTGCTGTCGACCGATCGAAAGATCTTTCACCAACGTGCCTGGATCCACATCCAGACCTACCATTTCCAGGTAGGTCCCAGAATCCCGCGCAATTTTGGCATGATCAATCAAGCCGAATTTGGTCGGCTCTCGCCCTAGATAGATGTTTGCACCAACGTCCAGATTATCGGCCAAGTTGAGTTCTTGATGGATAAGTTGGATACCTAAATCCATCGCGCTTCGGCAGGAATCGATCGCAACCGTTTTGCCGTCCACCAGGATCGCGCCAGAGTCTTGCTTTTGCACGCCGGCCAAAATCTTCATCAGCGTCGATTTCCCAGCCCCATTTTCTCCAACAACAGCCAGGACTTCGCCTCGTGCGAGCTGCATACTGACACCACGCAACGCGTGAACGCCAGCAAATTTCTTGCTGACGTCCTGAATATCAAGTAGCATCAAATCGTTCATGGCGTTCGGCACGATAGAGAAGGATATCTGTGCCCTGCGAACTTAGGGGCTAAGATTACTCGTCGCTTGGACGGACTTCGCGTTCTGCTTCTTTGATCGCTTGCAAACACAGCGGCGGGTTGTAGGCGAACAAACCAACCATGCAGCCCAGATCCGGATACTTTGAAATAGTGTCCTGTGCGTTTTGCTTCGCTTTTGCTTTATCGAAGTTATCAAGCTTGGTGCCTAGAATTGTGTACTTGTCACCTTCAATCACGGCATCATTTGGATCGCGACGATTCGGGTCCCGTGGACGGTCAAGCAATTCGTCGATCAAGCCTTGTCGACGCTGCTCAGCATTCAACTGTCCAAGCCGACCGACGAAAATCATAACACTTCCGCCCTCTGGCATAGCTTCCTTGACCAACGACCCTGCCATCCGTCCTGCATCGTAATTATTCATTCCGATGTAGAGCAAACGATTGGTGTTGGGGGCGTCCGAATCATGGGTAATGTAGTGCTTGCTGTCGCCAATACTGTTCAGAATATCCTCCTGGTTCTTGGGATCGATAGGACTGACAGCAATGCCAGTCACATCATCATCCACCAACAGTGCTTCCAACATGCTCTTCTGGTCGGCCACACCCTTGGGAGGAAAACGTAGCAAAACGTTGATATCGTTTTCCTTTGCGGCAGCTTTAGCACCGGCGGCGGCAATTGTCCAAAAAGGATCGATGCCATTGGTAACATAAGCAACAGACTTGCGTCCTTCGACTTCTTCGGCTTCGCCTTCGCCCGTCGCCAGCTTGTCGTTTTTATCCTTCCAAAACTTGGCGGCGTCAGCCTGACGAATTTGTCGAGCTGGTAAATCAAAGAAGGCCCCTTCACTCTCAGGAAGATCACCACCATCGGCAAGAGTCTTCAGTACTTCCACCGACTTGTAGCCGTACATGTATGGATTCTGAACCACAGTTCCATGCATCTCGCCATCAATTATCGCTTGTAGCGTCTCATCATGCTCGTCGAAGGCGACAACTTTAATTGGCTTCTGCGCGGAACCAGGCTGCGTTTCAGAATCTCCGCCACCACCGGCGTCAGGGCTGGATGGGCAACCAAGTTGCGTTAGTAACAGAAATCCAAGAACGAGCCATCGAGCGAGATTCATTGGGATTACTCCGGCGGGAAAGAGAAGTAGTGGGGTGAGGTAAAAGCCTACTGAGTCCTAGCGGAAAGTCAACGCAACGCCTTAGTTTGCCCAAGCACCCCCGTCACGGTCCAGCACTTAGCGAATTGATTCAGGAACGCGACTTGCCGGCTTCTTGATTCCTATCTAGCTTCCCAAGCGGACAGCTTGCCCTGTCTTGGCACTTTCATAGATGGCTACAATCAGCTCCACACTTTTACGCCCCTCATGGCCATCGATGGCTGGAGCCCGATCGTTGGCCAAGGCTCCGAGAAAATCACGGAATAGTTCCGCGTGAGCATGGTGCCCAATCGCCGCTGGATCGGCTGCACCGCCACCGGTCTGGTTCTTGCCTTGCATCTCTTCGCGAAGTATGTCGTCTTCAGGCGTGGAATCCGCAAACTCCCATTTGATGATGTCTTCTTCCTCCAAAATGGCTGTCCCAGCCGAGCCTGTCAGCTCGATCTTCTTTAACGCGCCGGGAAATCCAGCTGTAGTGGCTTCGATAACTCCGAGCGCACCGCTAGCAAATTTAATGGTGGCAGTACATACATCTTCGACTTCGATGCGTTCATGAGCCAACGTCGCCGTGTGGGCCATCACCTCTGCGGCCGGTCCCATCAACCACAGTAACAAATCGACGCTGTGAATCGCTTGATTCATCAGAGCGCCGCCTCCATCAAGCTTCCAAGTACCGCGCCAAGCCCCGCTGTCGTAGTATTCCTGCGTGCGAAACCATTTGACATACGCATCACCTAGCGCGAGCTTGCCAAAGCGGCCACCATCGACAGCCCCCTTCATCAACTTGCTGGATTGATGAAATCGCGACGGAAAAATAGTAGCAAGCTTGACGCCTGCCGCTTCACATGCTGCAATCATTTGATCGCAACGATCCACCGTAACATCCAATGGTTTTTCGACAATGACGTGCTTGCCAGCTTTTGCTGCTGCAAGGCAGGGCTCCATGTGCGCGCCGCTTGGAGAACAAATGGTGACCACATCGACTGCAGGATCTGCCAGCATTTCTTCCAAGTCCGAGTAAGCCTTGCCACCATACTCGCCGCTCAATTGTTCAGCTCGCTCGGGCGATAGATCAAAACAAGCCACAAGCTCAGCGCCATCGATATCAGCAAGTGCCTTGGCGTGAAAATTCGCGATCATGCCGCAGCCAATAATACCAAATCCGGTCATTTCAAAACTCGTTCAGGGTTACGATACTCTAGTTCTGCTCTGAATCCACTTCACAAAGGCTCAGCGGCATCTCACTGCTAGGATCTTCGACACGCAGAGCACGTTTGCCAAGAAAGATCTCGTACAGCGGATCCCCGACAAAGTCCTTCCTCCAACCACGTAACAGGTTGGGGAAATCAGAATGGTCTTCGGAAAGCTCTTTGCCTCGCAGCCAGTAGCTTACCAATCGACCCACTTCATCCGAAGTCCCAACAATAGCTGGAGCAATTTCATTGTTGCGACAAAGGAAAGACATTGCCGCTGTAAGAAACTGTTGCAGGAGTGCGGGCGTACGCACGCGTTTTGTCCGACCTGCCCAAGGCGTCTCAGGAACTTCTGCTTGACTACCCTCACGCACACACTGCGCAATTTCCGGCAGAAACCGCTGGAATCCAGCGTGATGCAAACCTCGTATTTGCGCGATCTGTTTTTTGTCAGAATATCCGCGTTTGGCGAGCTCCACGATCAAATCGTCTCGAAGCACCCGTCGCGCGGGCATATTTTTTGTCCTAGCCCGATCTTCCCGCCAACGCCAAAGGGCCCGTACAACGCCCAATTGATTCCCATGCAAAGACTGTACACCGGAGATTCTGCACCAGCCCTCTTGCTGCGTGAACTCGACGAGCGCCTGCTGCCGTCCCTCCAACTCGTTTTGAAGCCACCCCAAACGCCCTAATCCTTCGAGCCGTTCCTTCAGGATGTCATACAATTCGGGCAAATGTTGGACATCAAGGGCTGCATAATCCAGCTGTGCTTTGCTCAGCGGACGCTTTCGCCAGTCCGTTCGTGTCTCGCCTTTGGGAACATTGATATTCAAGAAACGTTGGAGGAGCTTTCCATAAGATGCCGGATACTCGCCCCCCAAAAATCCGACTGCAACCTGGACATCGAATAGCCTTGGGATGGATTTGCCAGTGGCCCGCTGCACGAAGAGTATTTCTTCGCGACCGGCGTGCACAATCACTGTACGCCTGCCATCGGTTAGCAATTCCCATAGTTCATCGAGACTATCGAAGCATTTGGGATCGACCAGAAAGATATTTTCGCGGGTTCCGAGCTGTAGGAGGCAAAGATCGGGTTGGTAGCAATCCTCGGCAACGAATTCCGTGTCGAATCCTATCAAGCTAGACTGGGCCAGAACGCGAATGCAATCGCGTAACTGAGAAACATCGTTTACCTGCGTATATTCCAAATCCCTGAATGCCTTTCGCCCAGCCTTGAACTGTGGTAATTCCACATTGGTGGGAGGATGAAAACCATGAGCTTTCCATTTATTGGAACACGATCGATA
>JBCCEO010000577.1:0-5536 GCA_039030255.1 Planctomycetota bacterium
CTTCGTTGCATGACCTTTGACAACAGGGCCCGTAGCCACACCACGCTCATAGCCCTGAGTCCAAACGTAACCATCACGCGAAACTTCGACTTCGCACCATGCCGACAGGAAGTTCACAACGGTAACGCCAACACCGTGCAAGCCACCCGACATGGCATAGGCAGATTTCTCGAATTTTCCGCCAAACTTCAGCACTGTCATCACACCTTCTAGCGTGCTGACCTCGCGTTCCATCTCTTCACTGAGCTGCTCGTGTTTGGTGACTGGAATACCTCGCCCGTCGTCTTCGACCGTAACTGAACCGTCGGAATTGATTCGGACGGAAACCGTTTTGGCGAAGCCGGCCATGACTTCATCAATCGAGTTGTCGACAACTTCGTAGACCAAGTGGTGGAGACCTTTAAGTGTCGTATCGCCGATGTACATACTTGGGCGTTCACGAACATGCTCTTTGTCACTTAGCTTTTTGAGATCCTCGGAGTTGTATTCTCCTGAGATAGAGATTTCGTCGTCCGTATTCTTGTCGGCAGGTTGCTCTTGATCGCTCATTCAGTGCTCAAATCAGCCCGGGGAGGACAAAACTAAAGATTCTTGTACGCGACCCGACGAAAGCTTCTGAGAGCAATTTCGTGGGCGTCAAAGTCGATAGGCAATTCTACCAGTTTGCCCCTTTTTAGACTGCCGCAAATCAGACCCTGAGACCTAGAAATCCGCTAGAAAAACAGCCTATTTCCCATGGTTTTAAGCAGAATCCTATTCCTCAACAGGGATGGCGCTGGCATTATCGTTGTCAAGGCCAGAACCCTGAAATCAGAGAACTATTTTGACGCTGAATCGCTAGCATATTTTCTTGCGACGGCCCGGTTCTCGGTTTCGAAAAACTAGCCTCGGCAATAGTTTTGACGAAAGAAAAATGCGGCTGCTAGAGTTAGCACGATTGCCCAACCCCATTGCCAGGCGAGGGCAAGCAGGACCTTATCGTCCATCCACGAAAGCTGGTACCACAGCATGCTCTGGAAGCCCGTCATGGACCAGTAGGTCAGCGTGCTTTTGCAGACCGTTTCCAGGACTGCTGGCAAATTCATATTCTGAATGGGAAACCAGCAACCTCCTAGCGCAGCCATCACCAAGATCAGTAGCGAAGCGAGACTCTCTGCCTGCTTGCTCGAACGACTAACCGCCGCCAAGAACATTCCAAATGCGCCGCCACAGGCAACCCAGGAAATAGAAAGAACAAACAACGTCACCGGATCTCGAAACAATCCAACCCCGAACATCCATTCGCCGTAGGTGAATAGGATGGCCATCTGCCCCAAACCAACCATAAGCACAAAAAGAAATTTGCCTAGCAAGACTGCGTTGCGCGTGATCGGTTGCGCGAACAGGCGCTTCAATGTCCCTTCTTCACGTTCGCTCAACAACACACTCCCGCAGCTAGTCAGTGCAAACAAAAGCATCATCACTGTCATTCCTGCAACGCTTTGGGCTCTCTGGTAGGTAACTTGCTTGCCACGCGCTGGCGGAGCAATATCGGTGGTTTCTATAGGCACCAACTCCTGCATAAATTCCATCATAGAATTCATTGTATTCTGAGCCGAAGGTGCATTTTGCGTTGCAGCAGATGCCTCTTTCCTGTCTGCGAGCTCCGACCCTCCAACCGAATCCAAATTATCAGTTACATTTTCGTCGGGTTGCGCGGTCGCGTCTTCACCCTGATCCTCGTAGAAGCCTTCGATCGTTTTGTCGATGTCCGTCATCCAGGAACGAATCGAACCAATCATCTTGGGGTCCATCCCTTGTTCGGACAGGATACGATCCATTCCATCGGTAAACACGTTTCCGCCAAAGGCAGTCATCGACGCTTGGATCACCGCGATCTGGATGATCTGATTCTCCATCTGCCGCCCAGGATCGCGGAGCATATCGAGTCTTGGCACTTGGTCCGAATCTATTTGGTCTTCAAAATCACTGGGAATAACGAGGATATGACTCGCATCACCGTCGCGGACAAGCTGTTCTAACTGCTCTCGAACATCAGCTTCATTGATCTCAACTTGCGTCCCTGATTCCGCTACGTTTGCAAATCTTTCTTCCAGGAACTTCACTTTTTGAATCCGGAGCATGTCGGTTCCTTCAAGCGCCTCCACAAACTCTTGACTATTCGCGCTTTGCGAAAAATCAGCGACCTGCAAACGCACTTTGGGCATCGAACCAGAGCCGCCGAAGGCGTAAGTCATGATCCAACCAAATACGGTTACCAAAGCAATAGGCACCAGAATACTGAGCACAAGTGCGGTTCTATCGCGTAGAAAGCTTCGCAAGTCCTTTTGCGCCAAAGCCCAAGCTGCAGTGAATGTATCTACCATGTCTTCATTTTCTAGATTGAATCGGGGTTCTATCAAGTCATTTTTGCTTGCAGAAAATCACGCTTGTAAAATGGTTGTTCAGGACCTTTTTTGCCGCGTTAGCCAAGCTCTGGTGAATCTTGGGAATCACTCGTCTCGCAAACTACGTCCGGTCAACTTCAAGAAAACTTGTTCCAAGTCGGCTTCAGGCTGCCCGGCCTCGGCTGCTAACTCCGCGGCGGTACCAATCGCAACAATCGATCCTTCGTGCATGATTGCGATGCGATCGCACAGCTTCTCCGCCTCTTCCATATAATGCGTCGTATAAAGGAGCGAAAGCCCATCCGATTTGAGCTTGAGCAAGGTTTCAAAAAGATGATTCCGACTCTGAGGATCCACGCCAACCGTCGGCTCGTCGAGCAAAACCAGGGCAGGGGAGTGCATAAGTCCTGCTGCTAAATTTAATCGACGTTTCATCCCTCCACTGAATGTCCTAACAAGATCCCTTCGGCGATCTGCCAGTCCAGCTAGCTCGAGTTTCTCTGGAACGGCTTCCAACCTCTCCTTCCGGGCAAGCCCGCCCAACTTAGCGAACAGATTTAGGTTCTCTTCTGCAGTTAGGTTTTCGTAGAGGGCCAGTTCTTGAGGAACAAAGCCTAACTGCCCACGATCGGCCGGACGTTCGGCAGGCCGAAACTCCTGCCCTCGCATGGTCATCGTCCCTTTCCATTGCGCCAATAGCCCCACGACACAAGATATTGTGGTCGTCTTGCCAGCACCATTGGGACCTAGAAGCCCCAAACATTCACCTTCGCGAACCTCAAAACTCACGTCACTTACAGCTTGGCGTGCACCGTAACGGTAAGCCAAGTCAGAAATCTCTAGCATTGGGCTGCAACTCAGTTATGAAAGGGTCAGGGCAACAAAGAAAGAGGATTCTAGCATTCGGCCTTCGGCCCGACCTAGCCAATATTGGAATCGACAGTCGTTTTCTGAGCCATTTTCTCCGGCTGCCTGCGAATTGAAAACTTGTTCAAAATTAAATCAGTTTTGAGTGAATTTGAACGCCAAAAGATCGTCAAGAATGACCCTATAAGAAATGCCTATTCCAATAAGACCTATCGAAAACCTGACGCTCTGCTTCCCATTATGCATCCGCAACAGTTCAATATGATACGATAGGTAAACCATTGTGGTGTAAGTGATTGTGGTTGCCCTCGTGGTCGAAGACATCACTAATCTGGGCTGGTTTACTTACCTTTGCAAAACGAGGAATGATTCGTGAACAATCCCTACGCAGATCCAAACAATTACCAACAGGTACCGCAACGTGGCGGAGCGAGAACGGGAAAAGTCTTGCTGATTATTTTTGGTGTATTGGCTGTTGTTGGACTCCTCTGCGCTGGCGTGATGGCGATTCTGCTCTTTCCTGCAGTAAGCGCCGCTCGCTCGGCTGCCCAGCGCGTTCAATCCCAAAACAACTTGAAACAAATAGCCCTCGCCTTTTACAGCTACGAAGAAGCTTACGGCAACTTTCCTCCCGCCTACACCGTCGATGGCGAAGGGAACAAGTTGCATAGCTGGCGAACAATCATCCTGCCATACATCGAGCAAGAAGCGCTATTCCAAAACATTGATTTAACCAAACCGTGGGATGACCCGGTCAATTTGCCCTTCACAACCGTCGATATTCCAACCTATATGTCGGCAGCCGTAGAGCTAGGCCCAGGCCAAACATCTTACGTAGCCGTCGTCGATCCATCGGGGGTTTTCTCCGGAGAAGCGACAACCGAACTGCGAGACATAGGAGACGGCACCAGCAACACCCTAGCCGTCGTTGAAGTAGGTTCCGCTCAGGCTGTTTCCTGGATGAGTCCCAGCGATATGGATTTGCAGACTTTCACCAGCGGTAACCTTGAAACACCGCATCTGGGCGTCTTTAATGCAGCCATGTGCGATGGTTCTGTGCAGCCGATTTCTGAATCGCTGGGCCCCCAAGATCGAGCTGCACTTGTCTCAAAGGACGGTTCGGAACCACCCATCGGATTCTAGATCGCAGTTTCTGGCACTAGGGCTTCGGACGAGCGTCTGCAGAGACGACTTCCAGTTTCCAATCTTCAATCGCAGTGCCCTCCAACTTGAGGTTGCTGCAAATGTAATGAAGTCGTCGGGTCGCATCTCCGTTCGGCGACAAGTCGAAAATGTTTTTCAGGAAGTATGGCGGCATCGCTTGATAATAGAGCGTTGCTTTGACGCTGATGTTGGATCGATCATGCGTGCCGTCAAGTTGCACTTTGTAACGCACTCGATCAGTACCACTTCCATCTTGGTATCTCGAATCCTGTCCTGCCACTGGCCCTGGATAAGTTGCTGTCAAGAAGTGCCCCTTGAGCCCGCCACCTGGTCCCTTCCTGGTCCAACCCTTCGGCAAAAAGCGATTGTCCTTTATCGTTTCGCAGCCGTGAATAAAACTTGTGGTAAATTCCCCAGAGCGATTGTGTAATAGAATTTCATAGATTTGCACCTGAGCATCTGACTCAATCAATTCATAGTGCGGTTGATACTGCTCATTGCCCAACGCGTCCAACTCAAAGAACTCAGTCGGGAGTGGGTTCCCTTGATGATCTACGATAACACCGATTTCATTCGTGCGTCCCGAAGACCAAACTACTTGCTCCCCTTCCGGCTTCGATTCGTCCAATACCAAGAACTCAACGAACGCTCTACGGAATCCGACACCTGATGGAAATCGGTGACCGGCCAAGCTTTGAATATCCACCGTCGAAGTCAACTCATTCGGCCCAGTCCAACTGCTATCCACTTCAATCTCTGCAGTATCGTTTCGCGCCTGACGCACAAAATCATTCACTGCTAAGGCCATGTCCGTCTTAGAACCCGTCATGTAATCATGCTTGCGCACGCCAAGCACATCATCAAACTGATTGAACATTTCGAGCATGAACAGGTTTAGCCCTCGGAAGTTGTGTCGAGAATACTCCTCGCGATAACGAACGTTGAGCTCTTCGTGCGAAGCCAGATTTTCCGCATCGGGATACGTTAGATCCTGTACGACCGCAATTCTGGTCTTAATTTGGTCCAAGGCGACGCCAGATCCTTGATCCTGAATTCCTTTGGACATATGGCAGTCTTGGCAGGATTTGACTTTCGAGATCTCGGTGTCAATCTCGTTC
>JBCCEO010000578.1:0-5535 GCA_039030255.1 Planctomycetota bacterium
AGAAGGCAAGATATCAGCCAATCAGTCTTGGAATGAAGAACTTGCCAGAAGAGACGATCTATCCGCCGACCGTAAAGAAAGACGTACGATCATTTTGCATTTGCTTTCGGTAGTGATTCCGCAGCAAAGAAAGGCTCGGATGAAGTAAACTATTCGTGTTCTCGGTTGCTTCTGGGCTGCAACTCACTCGGTTGTTTCGCCCGATGAGAATCGCCTTTGGCTCATCGTTAAACGAATATTTGCGTCGTAAATGTGTTCGTAAATACGGAAAAATCAGGCGATGACATCTTCAACGACGTGTCCGTGGACGTCGGTCAGTCTCATGTCGCGGCCGCTAAAACGAAAAGTACTGCGTGTGTGGTCGACACCCATCAAATGCAACATGGTGGCGTGCAGGTCGTGGACTTCGACGCGGTTTTCAATGGCTTTGTAGCCCCAGTCGTCGGTCGATCCGTAAACCTTTCCAGCTCGAACGCCTCCTCCGGCCATCCAAATCGTAAAGCCATATTGATTGTGGTCCCGCCCGTTCTTACCTTGTGCAAAAGGAGTGCGTCCAAATTCTCCAGCCCAGACAACCAATGTGTCCTTGAGCATGTCACGCTGTTTCAAATCCTTCAACAATCCTGCGATGGGTTTGTCGACAGCGCGGGCATTGTTCTCATGCCCCGATTTTAGATTGGAGTGTTGGTCCCATCGATCGCCGCCAACTTTCGGACAGGTCAACTCGATGAATCGAACGCCGCGTTCAATCATCCGCCGCGCGATCAGGCATTGCGCGCCGTAAATGCGCGTCGGCTCGAACTCTTCTTCAAGACCGTATAGCTTTTGGATGTGCGCAGGTTCCTTGGAAATGGCCATCAAGTCGGGAACGGCCATCTGCATTTCGTAGGCCAGTTCATAATTGCGAATCGCGGACTCCAAGCTATCGTGCTTGCCAAACTGTTGCTCGGCCAGTCCGTCCAATCGGCGGACGATATCCAACTTCTCAAGTTGTCGCTTGGCCGAGGATTCGAGACGCGAAATGTTGGCGACTCCTGTTCCTGCAGGCTTGAAAACGGAACCTTGGAAGCTGGCCGGAAGAAAACCGCTGCCAAAACAATCGAGCCCGCCAGGGGGAATGAGTCCACCGTTGATGACCACAAAGCCTGGCAAGTTATCGCACTCGCTGCCTAGTCCGTAATTGACCCAAGCACCCATGCTGGGGCGTCCTTGTAGGCCACTGCCCGTGTGCAAAAAATAGTTTGCAAAAGTGTGCTCAGGAAACTCACTGGTCATCGAGCGAATCACAGAAAGATCGTCCGCACAGGTTGCAACGTTGGGAAATAGGCTGCTGACCGGCAAGCCCGATTCGCCATGTTGGGTAAACTTCCAGGGGCTGGCAAGCACTTTACCCGTGTTGTCGAACTGCGTCGGCTCGACTTTAAATAGCTCCCCCGGATCCTTACCGTTGTACTTGTCCAGCAAGGGCTTGGGATCGAATGTATCTACCTGAGAAGGGCCGCCGTCCATGTACAAAAAGATGACGTTGCGAGCTCGGACCTCGTGATGCGGACCATGCAATTGGTTGCCTAAGTCGTCCGTATTGCCACCTGCGCAGGAATACTGCTTCGCCAGGGCGGCCAAGGCGAGTGCGCCGAAGCCACTTCCCGACTTGAGCAACATCTCACGACGGCTCAGCGGCTGAGGCTGATACTTCTGGCAGGGAAAGCGATTCAGCATTTTTTCTACTATTTACTTCAGGAAGATGAATTCTTTAGTGTTGATCAGCGCGTGTGCGAAGGCCGTCCACTGTTGCAGCTCGTTACTTTCGCCCAAGAAAGATTTGGCAATGGCTGATTCGGCGGCTGTGGGAGCCCGAGCAAAGGCCGAGCGATAAAGCCAGAGGATTCTTTCCTGCTGATCGTCCGAAAACGCAAGTGCTCGCTTGGCCCAGCCTTGCGCCTGATCGGCCACAAACGGGTCGTTCATCAGGATTAGTGCTTGGGCGGGTACGTTGGACACATTTCTTCGGCCCATCGTGCTAAAGGGCGTGGGGGTATCGAAAGCCAGCATAAAGGGCGAAATGAAATTGCGGCGTACCGAGATGTAAATTGATCGGCGGCCATCGCCGTCCAAAGGGCCGCTCTTCCCTGGGCGTCCGCGTCCGTCCATAAATGCGGTCAAGTGGATTGGCACGGCTGGCCCAAACTGTTCTGCGTCCAGTCGACCCGATAGCGACAGGAGAAAATCGCGAATGGCTTCGCCTTCCAGTCGTTTTGGCGGTCGATGGTGCCAAAGCATGTTCTTGGGGTCTGCGGCTAGAGCCGTTTCGTCAGCTTGGCTCGACATTTGATAGGTTTGCGACAATATGATGTAGCGGACCATCTTTTTGATGCTCTGCCCGTCGGCGGTGAACTTGCTGGCTAAGTGATCCAGTAGTTCCGGATGCGTAGGTTTCTGACCTAAAACTCCAAAATCATCAGTAGTTGGAACGATTCCACGTCCCATCAAATAATGCCAAATTCGGTTGACGATCACGCGGGATGTCAGTGGATTATCGAGATCGTTGATGGCCTGTGCCAGTTCCAATCGCCCGCTTCCACGCTGGATCTGCATCGGCTGCTTGCCACTGACGGCGGTGAGGAAATGCCGCGGTTCGACCTCGCCAAAGTTGGAAGCGTTGCCTCGGATGTACACATTCGCATCTTCGCCAGTGCCGTCCAGCATGGCGGGTGCAAGTTGCGATCGGAGGACGATGTCGGCCTTGAGTTTTTCCCGCTCGCTTCTCCACTTTGCGACGATTTGTCGAGCTTGCGAGTCTCCGGTTTGCAAGGACTGCCGTTTCAGAAACCGAATGTGATCGACTCCAATGTTTCCCCAACCGGAGCGGTGGTTGTCGACGATTTGGATCGTTGCTTGTTTGCCAGCAAGTTCAGCGACTTCCCACTGCTTCTCCGTCATGCGATTGTTGTTGTCTCCCGTCGTAGTTTGGACCACCTTGCCGTCGACGAGCAAATTGATGCACGTCTTTCCAGCATGCGAGCCACCACCGACTAGGAATACGATTCTGTCGCAATCGATTGTGAATTCGGGAGAAGTGAGTGTCCCGGTAAGTCGGTCGCCTGCCGCAGTATTACCACCACCGCGGATGTTGTGCGAATTCACAAACCACCGGCCTCGATTCTGCACGTCGCCTTGATAATCGGCAATCGTCTTGCGTGTTTGCGGACGCTCGCCGAAGGCTTCTCCTTCGACGATCCAATCTCCATAGGTTCCTGATTCGAAATCGCTGTACACGATCTCGTCGAGTTTCGTAGTGTCGTTCAAAAGCGCTTCAGCGGCTTGAGCGAAATCTTGCATCGGCACATTTGCTTCTTCGATTTGGCGATCTATGCGTTTTTGTGCCTCCGCATCCAGTCCTTGAGCAACCAGGCTAACTGCTAGCTCGGCGTTTTCTGCGGGCACGAATTCGAGGTGCAAACGGTGGCCGATATAGCGACTCAAGTTGAGGTGCGTCCACTGCGAGCCCTTGCGGATGGATTGAATCGTCGCTCCATGCAGCGGTCCAGCAACGAGGCGATGTGAGTCGACGCAGGCGACAACGTGTCCTTCGCCTTCAACGCGACAGGAGATTTTTCCGTCGCTAAGCTCGAATGTGGGCGAGCGTAGCGTTCGTCCGCTCTTGGGCAGTTTGGCGACTTTGCTGCGATTCTGAACACCGCCCCGCGTTTCCGACTTGAGGCCATTCCAGAAAGCGTCGTTGGCAGCAGCGGATTGGATCGCGATTTGAATGGAGCCATCAGCTTTCAAATAGGGCAAGCCGGCATTTCTAGGACTTAAACCGAAAATAAAACCATCTTGCATGAGCTGCTGCGAATCGAACTCTCCGAAATCAAACAAAACGCTAGGCTCGTTTTGTAGGCTTCGAGGCGCCGAGGGAGATACCAAGCCTTGTTGCTTGAGATACTCTTGCAATTGGGTTCGGTATTGCTGATCGAGTACGTTGAGTTGATCGGCTACTCTTGCATTTTGCTGCACGGATTCGAAACGCACTTGGCGGTAGTCGCTGCTGTGGAGATAGCCAGTCAGTGAGTAGTAATCAGCGGTTGAGATCGCATCGAATTTGTGATCGTGGCAACGAGCACAGGAAACTGTCACGCCCAAAAACGTTTTGCTCATAACATCGATCATATTATCGAAACGATCTGATTCATCCTTGCGTATGTCGACCGGCGAGTGAACCCATTCACCAAGGTACCAGAAGCCAGTACCCAACACCGATTCGTTGAATCCTTCTTCCGGATGCAAGCGCGGTTGGCGAAGCAAATCGCCCGCGATGTGTTCACGCACTAATTGGTCGTAGGGTACATCTTCGTTGAGGGCTCGGATGATGTAGTCACGGTATTGGAATGCGTTGGGCGTGTCGTTATCAAACTCGTGCCCTCGGGATTCGGCGTAACGCACTAGGTCGAGCCAGTGACGTCCCCAGCGTTCACCAAAGTGCGGCGAGTCAAGCAACTTGTCGACAACACGATCCAGTGCTGCCTCGGAAGTATCTTGCTCGAAGGCGCGAATTTCTTCGACAGTCGGCGGCAGGCCGATCAGGTCCATGTAGACGCGCCGCAATAGCGCGAGCTTGTCGGCTCGCGCTGCAGGCTGAAGTCCCGCTTGCTCAAGTCCTGCCAGAATAAAATGATCTAGTTCTGCAACCTGATTAGAGTCCGCCTCCGGCCAGGCCGTGTGTTTGGCCTGCGGCGGTTTAGGATTCTGGACTGGGCTCCAAACCCAATGATCTTCGCGCCGTTGCTCAAGATCAAATACGGCTCGCTTGGAAGTGTTCGTGACTTCGCCTTTTGGCCAGGGGGCGCCCATTCGAATCCACTTTTCGAAGACCGCGATTTCTTCATCGGGCAGTTTGCCTGCGGGTGGCATTTCAAGCAGATCGTAGCGCACAGCTTCCATGAACAAGCTGTTATCGGGATCACCGGGGACTATCGCTTCGCCGGAGTCACCGCCTTCGAGCAGACCGTTTCGGCTGTCGACGTAAAGGCTGGCCTCCAAGCGATCGGCCTTGTTGCTGTGGCAAGAGTAGCAATGTTCGGCGAGCAGCGGACGCACCTCCCGCTCAAAGAACTCCAGTTGCTGCGGTGTGGGATCGTCCGAGATCCAAGCCTTTGCGTTCTCGGCCAGAGCGAAAGCAAGGAGAGCGAGCAGTAGTCCGGTCCAACAAGCTCCGAGCGAAAGCGCTCTGAATCTGGACGTCCAAAAAAGCGGCGAAGAAAATCTGGGATTACCAAAAATCAAATCGTCCAATCCTTTAGCTCGTTCGTCGATGAATGTATGCGATCTTAAAGACAATAGTATCAGCTATTATAGTTCAAGATCGAGGATGATTTGCGCCGCCTCTGGCCCTTTGACAGCATGGGAAAGGCAATTGAGCCACTGAATTCTCGATAGTTGCGTGATTGGGTTCTTGTGATAATGTCAAGTGACTGTGCTGCACGAGCCGCTAGAAGGGCCTGGCGCTCTAGCCTACCGGCGCATGTGATTGATGGC
>JBCCEO010000579.1:0-5535 GCA_039030255.1 Planctomycetota bacterium
ATGAGGGGGTTCTCGTGGCTAGGCTTTTTGGCTGTGTTGCGAGGGTCTAGAGAATGGGTTATCGGATTCAATTCAATTCACGCCTGAATTCATCATACCATCAATCGCATCCAGTGCGATTGATGGTATGCACTCAGCAATCGCTTGCCTGTAGCTTGATCAAAATTTTTAACACTGTACAGAGGTAATATAAGATTAATACTACATGCACCATAGTAGCGACCACCTGGTGCACAGGGTGGCTCACCGTTTGGCTCGTTTTGTGTGCATACGCACCTTTGATGTTCTGCGCACCGTCGAAACAAAACTACATGTCTTTTGCGAGACTAAGTAGGTAGTAAATCTATTTATGGACAAAAAAATTTTAATTTGCACAGTATTTTATGTGCAAGCCACTCTGGTAGTTGCCGTTTCCTGCCACTATGTCCTTGAGCAATTGACGCCCCACCATTAGTCATCGCCAAGTAAGCATGCCATCCCACGTGCAAGTAGTAGGACTTTACTACGCGGTTTAAATGCTCTGTGTGACATTCAAGCAGTACGAAGACTGGGGCATTCAACGTCGTTGCCCGTGTTTAATTTTGTCTCGGGAGTGTTGTGAGCTGCGCTCTCAGATCGAGTACGGCGCTACGGGTGCCCCTGCCTGAAGAAGGCGCTATCTATTCGGAGCCTGTTTTTTCGCTGATGTAGTCCTCAAACTGTTACATCAAACTGCTTATCACTCGGTGAGATTCTCGTCCTGGATTGCAGCTTCCTAGTACCATCTTTCCCAAACGGTGAGCACCGCCCCATATCTGTGTTCGTTGAAGCTCGACGAAGTGGTATCCCAAATAGCGTACGTTTAATCTTCAGTTCAGGTACGACTCTGCCTGTACTACTGTATTGTACTCGGACCTGCAGCACAACTACCAACTTCCACCTGCAACCAGACGCCTCGATTTATTGTTGACGAAGCCGAAGTTGAACTCAAAGTTGGAGTTTCCGACGAAGGATCTGCGGGCCTGAATTTCAAAGTCTTCGGGGTCGGCATCGGAGCAGATGCCACCGTCGCCTCCGAAGCCGTTCAGACAATTAGACTGAAGCTGCGCCCCACCGATGCGGATGGTGGCAAATGGATCACGGAAAGCGCAACGCCCGTTCCGCTACCTGATGGCGTGTCTCAAGGTTAAGCTCAGTTTTGAGGAATCGCTAAACCATGAATCCCGATCATGTAGCATGCATTTGGGTCGAAGGAGAAGGAGCCGACTATAAAGACCCGAAATTTGCAACGGGCTATCCCATTGCTCCAGGGCTAATTCTCACCGTGGGGCATATCTTCAAGGACAATTGGACCCGAGTCACAATCCAGATCCCCAAGATCGCGAACTCCGCAAAAAGCAATAACCGAGGTGAAAACGATGTTCCCTTGGCATGGTGCGGTCTTAGTAGCGAGAGCGGGTTGGACGCTGCGTTGATCAAGTGCAACTTGCCCGCAGAGGTACGGGATCGAACAAGGCTTCTTGAGGCACGGCCGACTTCTCCAATGAAATGGTTTGGCTACGGCTTCCCGGAGTTTGTGCGTCCTGAGAAAAAGCCCGGAGCGCCTTTTGACTCCAGAGGTGATTTTTCGCCTCCACAGGACGGTGCGGTATTCGAACTTGAGTGTTCAGAGGAGTATCTCAACCCTGAGAAATGGGGAGGCGCTTCAGGTGGACCAATTTTCCTAAGCGATTCCCAAGTTCTCGCGGGAATCTTCCATGGCGTGAGACACCACGGCGGCGAAATCACACGTAACGGCCAGCACATCAAGCCCATTCAGCGAATCCTAGGAACGCCTGCGTGGAAAATCTTCGCGGACGAGAAGTTTCAGCTTGTTTACCAGCAGGCTTTGGAACCGGAAGCGAAAGAATTCACCAACAAGGACGAGAAATGGTTTTCCTCTTTGGCATCGCGAATTGCCAGAGCCTTTCCAGCAAATCAACGTGATGACTGGGCTGATTTATTCCAAGAAGTATTCGATGAAACCCCGGCCGCAGAAGCGAAAGAATTCAAACTACAGATCCAGCGCATCGTCCGACAAAAAGCAGCAAACCGCTTTCTTGCAGCGGACATCGTAGATCTTCGGGAGCGATGTAATGAATTCGGCCTCAATGATCAGGCAAATCGATTGGACCAAATGCTAACGTCGGTCATTCCGACGATGCTAACGCCCGAGGAGAGGCGAAAACTCACCGAGTTACTGGACGAATCGGGTGTGGTTCAAATCGAAGTTTCATGCCCTGCCGGAGCAGCAATTAAGATTGCAGCCTACGGGCGCAGGGCACTTGATGACGATTCTATTCGCAGCTGGCCAGATAATCCCATGAACTGGACGGGGCCAAATGGTCAAAACCTACGTTTCGTCCTTCCAGGTGCACCCGGGGTCGATCAGATCGCAGCCAGAATTTTTCATGAGTTAAGCAAGGAGATGCTTGGGAGCGAAGAAAGCCATGAGAACGAAGCAATTCGCAACTCCATAGCGTCAGAATCCACTCTACCTTCAGCTGCAGACGTCGAACAGGCCGTTGAATACTGCGAAGATCAAAAGGGCTTTGTGAACAATCGTTTCAAGCAGCGCGAACGCAGGCGCGGCTTCAGTTTCTGTGTTTACAGTGCGGCCAAACTGTTGGAGAAGAACTCATCAGATGCCTCACGGAAGAGTCTTGAAGTGGCAATCGAAAAAGTCCAATCTTGGCTACCAGCTCTGCGGTTTATGGAAATCGCGCACAACAATCCACCCGAAGAAGAGGGGTTTGCCGTGGAACAACTTTCCCAATTGCACGAAGACAGACATAAGAATCAGGCATGAAACTACTACCTCAACACATTGCAAAGGTTCGCACGGACCGAAAACTGGATTCGGATTCCGACGCAGACCTTACGGAAATTCCCTATCACATTTTTGAAACGCAGAGTGTCAATGCGGTCAACGGAGCCTTGGCAGCTGGGCGGCCGTTACTTGTGACCGGGGAGCCGGGAGTAGGCAAATCTCAGCTTGCCTTGGCGGTTGCGGCAGCGCTCAAGCAGCCTCTGGTTCCATTTACGGTGAATAGCCGCACGGAATCAACCGACCTGCTGTGGAAGATGGATGCGATTCGTAGACTGGCAGAAGCTCAGTTGTGTGCAACACTCTCAACCGCCGGTAATGCGGACGAAATCCGCAGTCGGATGGACGAATCCGCTTTTGTAGATCCTGGTCCGCTTTGGTGGGGCTTTGATTGGAACAATGCAAAGAAGCATGTACAGACTTGCTTGCAAATCCGAGGAAAAGAAATCCCTGATGACCAAGTAGCGATTCCTGATTCTGGCGGCAACCCGGCAGATGGCGTGGTCGTTCTGATCGACGAAATCGATAAAGCGGAAAGCGACGTTCCCAATGGCTTGCTTGAAGCGTTCGGCAATCGCTCGTTCACACCGCTCGGTTGCGAACAAGTGAAAGTAACCGCCGAAAGGCCAATGCCGCTCGTCATCATCACCACCAATCGGGAACGGGTGCTTCCGGATGCATTCATTCGAAGATGCCTCGTACTCGAGTTAACTTTCCCCAGCAAGGATGAAATCATCAAGCGTGGCGTCGCACGCTTCGGCGAACAGCACCAAAGTCTACTTGAGAAAGCAGCCACACAACTACTCGCCGATCGCAAGCAACACTCCACGCCACCGCTTCCCGGCCTGGCGGAGTATCTGGACCTGATCCGTGCGGTGCTCGAGCTCGCCAAACGTCAAGAACGTGATCCAGAATCCATTGTGGACGAACTTGCGGCATTTACCTTTCGCAAGCAGGCGGGTGGTCAAAAATGAAACTGCCCCGTCCCGGACGCGCCGATCTCGTTCGGGCGCTCGCATTAGGAAAAGAACAACGCGATGCGATCGCAACAATACTTGGCTACGCCTGCGAGCTGGCCCCCGAGGGCCAACCCGCATCGGAGGGGGAGACTGCAAAGTCGAATACAGAACGCGAGTCGCCCGAAAAGAAGGAAATTGGAGTCCAAAAGGCGATTCAAAGAACCCGCTTTCGTCCGACTCACCAAGAATTCTGGCAACCTGTCCGAACACAATTTTTCAAGTCGGACGAGGAACCGGCGCAGAGCGATTCCGAATCCGCTCATGCGGGTCGAGCCGGCGAGCATAGCGATCCCGACACAGCAAAGCGGGCAATCTATCAACTCCTCGCACCGATATCCGAAGTACTTGCCCAGCTCCGGCAACTGACAGAACTCGAACGCACAGGTTTAGATCCAGACATACCGGCCATCGTAGACGACATGAGTCGAGGTAGACTGCGTTCGCATATCCCTAGACGCAAGCGTCGTGGATTGGGCTCGCGTCTGCACATTCTGCAAGATCGAAGCGCGCATTTGACACCCTACGACACAGACCATGCTGTTTTGACGGCGGAGATGAAGGATCGGTGCTCGGCAACGGGACTTACCGTTTCAACGGTGCGTGATGGAGATATGCACCCCATCATGCATTGGCCACCGCATTCAGAAATTCTGGAAGAATTATCGCCCGAGGCGGAATCTACGATTCTGGCGCTGACCGACCTTGGGGTTCTGCACACAAACAGTCGGCCCTTGATGGACGCTTGGGTACGATACGGGGAAATCTTGGCCAATCGCAATGTGCAGCGAGTCGCCTTGGTTCCGGTAGGCTCGGAGGCGATTCCCGATGAGCTGAAACAATGTTGGAAGGTCATTCCTTGGCAATCTTCGCAGCGTCGCGCAGAACGATCTAGAGAACAACAATCATCGGACGCAACCCAACTTCTAGCGCTGCTCAGTTTTGCAGTCGTTATTGAGCCCTACTTGCTTCGGATCGCCCGCTGTTCGATCCCCGAACTAGTGGCATACCCCGAAATAGAATCCATGGTCTGGCAGCATGAAGCGCTCGCAGGAGCTACCCGAGGAGGCGTTGCAATTGCTGCCACGCATCGAGAACACCTTGAGACACTGCGCAAGAACTGGTCCTTGGAGCAACGAAGCCGTGTCATCACGCATTCGATTGCCGAACATGCCAGCAAATATGCCGGGCTTAGGCATACTGAGGTCCTAAACGTCGGAAGAGAGTATTTCTCAGAGCATCAGATTAGTACAGCACGGAAGTGGTTTGAAGAGCTGGATGAGACTGGTTTGCCTCCGGAAGAGCGATTGGCTCGGATTGAGTTTTCTAGGAGTATTGCGCCCTATTGCAATTCTGGAGCCTTGGAGCGCTGCCCAGCCTTACGGCTTATTTGGGAGCAACAATTCGATAGAACCAAACCTGAGAATCGACGGATCGCAATTCGACAAGGAGCCCAAGGCCTAATACTCAGCAGTCAGGAGGAACTGTCTGCAGAACACGGTGAAAGTTTTATCGCCGAAATCCATGCGAAGAATGGCCATCTCGAGATATCTTCCTCGGACCGGCTCGAGGAGACCTTCGATATCGAAAAGGACTTTTGGGCATCAGGCGAAAAGCCGAGTTGGGCTCAGCACAGGGGAATAGATAACATTGGAGCCTGGGTAGAACTCGAAC
>JBCCEO010000580.1:0-5518 GCA_039030255.1 Planctomycetota bacterium
GCACGCCCCTCGGGCCACTCGCTTCGGCGTCGAAACGAACAATGCCGACATGGCCCGCAAGGCGGCCGGACAAATTGGCGAAGCCTGTTTTGACTGCCACGACAATTATCGTTAGGTAAAGATTCGGCAAATTTCGCCGACGACCTTTCGATGAATACATCCCTGTTCACAACTTAGCAAAATACGTCCAAAGGAACTCAAGGTGGGAATCCGTTTTCGCTGTCATCATTGCGAACACGAACTGCATGTAAAGGACTTCCAAGCTGGCAAGCGAGGGAAGTGTCCTAAATGTACGGGACGATTTCGGGTCCCTCAGGGTAGCGCCGACTACTCTCTGTCCGTTGAAGAACCTGTTGCAATTGGAGCTGCCCAGCAGTCAGACAGCGTTCAGGAATCAGCAAACGAGAGTGATTATTCCGCGAAACAACAGTCAGAATTCGAGCTCCCAGACCGCCTCGAACCAGAGAGCAACGTTTCTTCTGATGCCAAAAGCACTGAGAAAGAAGCTCCGAGTACAAGCGCTGAGCAGCAGTTGGGCACCGAGTCGCCCGACTTCACCGAAGCAGTCGAGCCAAGTCAAGAACCAGAACACAACGCTTCGGCCCCCGACACAACTGTCTCTGAACCAGAGAGCTCCTTTTCGGCAAGGTCTTCAGAGCCAGCCGGTCCATCCAACCAATCCAACAGCACTCAGGCTTTCTGGTATGTTCGTCCACCCTCCGGTGGACAATTCGGCCCGGCATCCCAAGCAGTCTTCGAACAGTGGTTGCGCGAAAACCGCGTCACAGCTGACTCGCTCGTCTGGCGTGACGGCTGGCCCGAATGGCGTTCTGCAGAAGAAGCGCTCGCCGAGCATTTCGGAGGTGGCGATGACGTTGCAGAATTGGATCTCGCACCTGCAGCCCCTCAGGCAGTCAACTCGATGCCCGCCGAACAGCCCATGGTGCAGCAACAACAGCCAATGGTGAAACAGCAGCCAATGGTGAAACAGCAGCCAATGGTACAACAGCAGCCAATGGTACAACAGCAGCCGAATGCCACGGATGTGCCGATGGGGATTCAGCCGGTCGGCCAGACAAGCCCGGTCCATCCGCAGCAGGGCTCTTATGGCCAGCAGCCCATGCCAATCGGACAACAGCCAGCTCAACAATCGTCGATGGGACAGCGCAATCGCGAGTACCGCAAACAAAAACGGCGCAAGAACTATATTCTGACAATCGTCGCGCTCACGGTTCTAACATTTGTTCTGGTTGGAGCTCTCATCTTTGCCCTGTGGTGGCAAAGCTCATAACCACAAATCGACAGCATAAGTTTCCCGAGCTTTATCGATAATCCAGTCTTATCTGCAAGCAAAAAGCTGGTTCAAACGGTTCTCGTAGTCTTGAGTTCTGTCATCGCAAGTTCGATTCTCTCGATCACCTACTAGGTAGGGCTCCACCCCCTACGGCGTTTTTAAACCTTCTCGAGATTCTTTGCGCCCAGCGCCAATTTTTCTTGGCTTTGCGTTGAGATTGGGAACGCGTTCTTCATCTGTATTCGCTTGGCTAACTTGGTGCAGTGCGTCAGCTTTGAGTTTTCTCAAGAATCCCGGTGCCCCTCCGTTGCTTTCAAGTTGCTCAATGGCGTGAATACATTCGCCCCAAAGCTCACGGGATTGGGCAGGGTCTGCAACTCGCGTTTCATGTCGAGCATACTGGGCAAGGCAAGAGATTCTGGCTAGTTGGCATGGCATCGAATTCGGAAATCTCTGCAAGAGTGTTTCATGCATTTGCCTAGAGTTCTCGTACAGTCGTTCTGACTCATGCAGATTCTTTGCGAGTATCGCATTGCTTGCCTGCCTCAATACAATACGAGCCCTCAGAAGCTGATAGGCTGGCTCATGCGGATGGGTTTGTACAAGAATTAGCGCCGATTCTTCGGCTTGTTGAGCTCTGTTGGCCACAGTTTTGATCGTATCACGATTCCGAAGTCCTTTAGGAACGTCAGCAATCCATGCAACACACAACGCATACCTGTACTCTGTAAGGTCTGGATACTCGTCAACGAGCTCAGTCAGAATTTTTATCGCTTTCGTATCCGGCCGTCCTGCAGCAACGCGCTGAGTATCTCTTGTGACGTTTTGGTAGCAGAGCGCAAGCAGAAATCTGCATTCAGGATTCTCACTCAAAGGCTCAAGAATCTGAATCGCCGCCTCCGTTGCCAACTCACTGCTTATTCCTTTTGCGAAGAATTGCTCTTGGACGTTAGGAGGAAGCTTTGCGTCTGCCGGCCAGAATAGTAATTCACGTTTTCGATCAGATTTCGGTTTGCCTACAACTTCGCGGTCATGGTGCCCATGCAGATAAAGGGTCCGTGAAAGCTCAAACAACAACTCCGTCTTATCGGGCTCAAAGCCCGATAGAATGTTCACAAAAGAATCCAGCGCCTTTTGCCGAAAAACAATTTCTGATCGATGTTTGAGCTGTGCACGGTGAATATTCGCCAACTCGTTGTAGACAAACGCACGTGCTATGGGCACGTCTGGGAGCACACCAGATTTATTGTCAGATGAGACTCCATGAAAAAGCTCAAGCGACTTTCCAAAGCTTTTCTCTGCGAGATCGTAGGACTCCAGTCGCTGGTAAATATCACCAATCCGGCGGTGAGCTTCAGCGATTCGCAGTCGGTGCTCGACTGAATCATCGCCCCCTTGAGTCAACTGCGTGTAGAACGGAAGTAGGTTTTGCAAGACTTCCGCCGTAGCTGTGGAGATCGCGGGGCGAATCGATATTCCGTCTTCATCATTTATGACTGCGCTGGGCACAGCTCCTGGCGGTGCAAATCTTAAAAACACCTCGTCGAGTGCATTCCACGCGATGGCGGAGGTGCTCTCGGCCTTTAATCGCTGTTCATTCTCTTTGTTGTAAGCACTCTGCGTATTAGCCAAAGCCCGCTTGATTTTCTCGTTGAGCTCTCTTTCTGAAAAATAGCTTAGCGTTGAAAGAATAGCGACCAAAATCGTTGCCGAGACGGAGATACAGATCGAACTCGAATAGCCCCGATTTCGCCGAGACCACCGCCAAATTCGGTGCACTATGCTAGCCCGCCGCAAAGCGATTGGTCGATCTTCGGCAACACATTGCAAGTCTTCGGCAAGTTCACCCGCAGTCTGATAGCGATCATTCGCATCTAGTGCTGTGGCCTTAAGGATGACAGCGTCTAGATCTTTCGTTATCGACGGGTTCCATTTTGAGGGTCTACAAAGCGGAAGCGCTGACGGACTATTTGCGAAGGGATACGAACCGCGAGTTGTACCAAAAGCACTTCGCCCCGTTAGCATTTCGTAAATTGTCAGGCCAAGACTGTAGATATCGCTCCGTGGGTCGGATTCACCCAGAAACTGCTCTGGAGCCATGTAGCGAATGGTACCCAGCACGTCACCTGTTTGCGTAACCGCATCACTTTCAACACTCTTGGATAGTCCGAAATCAGCAATCCATAGCACGCCTTCTGTATCCAGAATGAGGTTGGCTGGCTTTATATCGCGATGTAAGACGCCTTGCTGATGGGCATACCGTAGTGCGTCTGCCACTTGAGCCGACAGCCTCGCAATTCCGGCGGGACTGCTGGGGAACCGTTCGATGACTTCCCTTGAAATTGAAGTATTATTCTCGGATGTTGATGCCTCCTGCCTAATAAGCTTATCAACAGCGACTCCATCAATAAGTTGCATCAAGTGAAAACAAAAGCCGTCAATTTTTCCCACGCCAAGAATTGGCACAATGTTGGTATGGTGAAGACGCGCTGCCGTCTGAGCTTCTCGCGTAAAACGCTTCAGTCTCTTTTCGTCTAGCAGCATCTGACTCGGCAGTATCTTTACTGCGACGCGACGGTCAAGTGACTGTTGTATCGCCTCAAAAACGATCCCCATACCACCACGCCCTATCTCCCGAACGATTTTCAGATCCCCAAGACTTTCAGGCATAGGAGGCGAAGATGTTTCGTCAGACTGAATTTCGCGAAACTGCTCGACTGCAATAATGGTCGGCAACAATTCGCGTATCTGATCGGCGAACTCAGTGTGCTTTTCTGCATACTCATCAATCGAAGGTTTTTCGTTGCATCGAAACGCTTCTATGAATTCGGCAATAATTGCATCGAACCGATTTGATTCACTGCAGGGTTTATCTGAAAGCATTACGCAACACCAAAACCAGGAATTGAATCAAGTATAGATTTCAATCGCCGTATCGCTCTAACGTAGCGAATACTCGCTGCGTCTTGTTCGATCTCCAGAGCCTCAGCGATTTCGCGGTTCGAGAGATCCTCAAAATGCCTCATTGCAATGATCTCTTGGTCCGTTGAACTTATGTCGCTCAGCGCTTGGCGTAATTGCTCGCCTAATTCCTGCCGCATTGCGGCTTGACTTGGTGAGGTCAAAACTGTCCAGGAACCGGTCTGCCATTGCTATGGACGTCGACGAAGCTGGACTTTCAGTTGCAACTTCACGCCTTATATCGCGATTCTGGACTCCGAAGTGCCGTTTGTGAATGGTTGCAATTGTTTGAATCGCTACAAGTCTAAGCCAAACAAAGAACGAACCTGCTGGATCAAAATGACGTTGGCGTTTGGCAGCGTCTATGAAAACCTCTTGCAAAATATCGTCAGCATCGACCCTTCGACTAAGACGTTTGTCCAGGCGAAAAGTGATGACGGGGCGCAATCGTTCTCGGCAAGCGGTGAACATCGAAGCCAGCGCCTGTTCATCACCGTCAGCAACCTGCTTTAGTTGCTTCAGCTCATTTGTTTCACTCACAGTCGTAGCATCCACTAGGGTCGACAAGCATCAATCTGACAGTTCTGAAACCCCGGAAAAACCAAGATCGAATCGATTAGAAGATAAAAAAGGCCAAATTTTGTAGGAAGTAGCCGTCGTCATTGGTTATTCAGTCTATGGGCCAACCGACACCTCGGAATGGGCGCTCGATCAGAATCATTATGACAAGGAACTAGCTATGGCAAATCTATCGGAGAGTCGAATCTCTAAAATCCTCCTGAGTTCAATTGCAGCGGGTTGCATATTCTTTGTGCTTCCTGCTGCTATATCCTCTGCAGCTGGAGCGAACGGCAAACCGAGCAAGCAGCAAGGCAATAACAAGCAGGGGAAGCAGCAAGGCAATAACAAGCAGGGCCAGAAAGCGAACGGCGCAGGAGCTGGTGCTGGTGCTGGCTGCCAGGGGAGCGGCATGGGGAAAAGACAAAACGGCAATGGGATGCGTGCGGGCAAAGGAATGGGGCAGCAGCAAAACGGAATGGCGATGCGCGCTGGAAAAGGAATGGCAATGAACCAGCAGCAAATGGCATTTAACCAGCAGATGGCAATGAGGATGGGCGCTCGTATGCAGATGCGAGGTGTAGCTAAACGAAATCGTCGTTAACGGCTTTCAGGTCTCCGATCGCTTTTGGATTCCAAAACTTCGAGACGACCTTCTCCCGGTTAGTGAAGAAGAGGACTGGGGGACGGTTGTCCGAGTTTCGC
>JBCCEO010000581.1:0-5497 GCA_039030255.1 Planctomycetota bacterium
CGCATGATGGCGACAACTTGGATCATTGAATGCGCGCGATACGCCAGAAAGCGCATCGAACGCAAAGAAGATCTTGAGCTTGGGTTTGAAGCGGTTTTATGGGCCGCCCATAGCATTGCTTGTGTGGAAGTGATCGAGGATGGCGAAGTGCATGAGCACGCGGCAATTTATAAAGCATTGAAGCTCAAGCCAGCTCTATTCAAGTCGATTTATACGGATCTTCTAACCAAGAAACGCACCAAGAAGCTGCTGTTATCTGCGCTTGAGGAAATTGATGTGTATGTCGAAGAGAATGCCGAAAAGAACTTGCAGCCGGTTTTGAACTTTCTCAAGAAAGAAAGGCGAACGCTCGCGTTGTCAGAAATCGCAAATCACTTTGCACACTCTCAGCTTTATCCTGGCCACATCGAGTCGGCCTGTGAATGGATGGAGCGTGAAGGGCTGATCGAAAAACTTGCTTCGCCATTCCGAGTGACCAAGAAGAGTCGCATTGAAGTCGAAGAACCTGCTTACTTCTACGACGCTGGATAACTTACAGGTTTTGTTGCCCCGTTTGTCGCACTTGTTCCAAATCTGCTCTAAGTCCCCGCCTCCTCTACTGCCCGATTCCAAGCCCCATGCAAACCACGATCGACGTTCAAAACGCCCGCGAGAACAACTTGAAGGAAGTCTGTCTTAGTATCCCACGTGATCAGATGATCGTCGTCACGGGAGTCAGTGGAAGCGGCAAATCATCCTTGGCTTTTGACACCATTTATGCTGAAGGTCAGCGACGTTTGCTGGGCTCCATGTCTTCCTATGCGAAGCGATTTTTGGGGCAGCTCAAAAAGCCGGATGTCGACTTCGTCAACGGACTTTCTCCGGTCGTTTCTATTGATCAGAAGACGATAGGCTCCAACCCCCGTTCCACCGTGGGAACCATGACGGACATTTCTGATTACTTGCGGATGCTATACGCCACCATTGGCACACCCCATTGCCCGTATAGCGGAGAGAAGTTGCCAGTCAAATCGACTCATCAAATGATGGAGCATTTGCTAAGCCTGCCGGATGATACTGAAGTCGAAGTGCGGGCACCGGTCTTCAAAATCTTCGGCGAGGATTACGAATACACCTTGGAGCAGATTCGAATCAACGGTTATCGGCGTGCTCGAATCGACGGCAAAGAAGTCGATCTTGGAAACGAAGTGAAGCTCGACGAAGACAAAGAGTATCGCATCGAAGCTATCGTGGATGAATTCGTCATTCAACGCGGAATCGACAAGCAAATTGTCACCTCGCTTGAGCACGGATTGAAGCTTGGCGACGGTCTCCTGATCTTTGAAGTGACGAGTAGGCTCGCAAATGCGAAAAAGGATAAGTTCTACAAGGGCTTTGTCGGTAGCAAAGATCGTGTCATCGCTGGCACGATGCATCATCGCAACTTTACTTTCAACGACCCAAGCGGTGCTTGCCCGACTTGCACGGGTTTGGGTACGGGCATGCGTGTGCACCCGAAGCTGCTGGTGCCAGATCCAACGCGTTCGCTCAACGACGGCGCCTTCGTTAAAGAAGCTATGCAGTGCAAGCCTGATACCTGGGGAGGCCGCATGCTTTACAGCCTTTCCCAGGCTTACAAATTCAGTTTGGATGTTCCTTACGAAAAGTTGAACAAGAAGACCTTAGATCTATTGCTGAATGGGACAAAAGGCAAAACTTTTGAAATCAAGATTCCTCCGAAGGCCAAGAAGGAACATAAGAGTGAGGGACGGGAAACTAGCTTTCGCGGCGTAATAACCCAGATCGAACAGAACTATCGTTGGTATTTAAAGCGTGGTGAAAGCAGTGCGGGCTTCGATTCTTACTTGAAGAAAATCATGGTCGAGTATCCTTGTGCCGAATGCCAAGGAGCACGACTAAAACGCTCGCGGCGATTGGTAACGGTCAAGGGGAAGAACTTGTTCGAGCTCGGCGCAATGCACCTTGTCGAACTGATGAAGTTCCTCAAGTCCATCAAGCCGACGGCCAAGCAAAAGGGAGTCGTCGATATCATCCTGCGCGAAGTAACATCGCGACTGGAATTGCTCATTTCAATCGGATTGGACTACCTCAATCTGAATCGACAATCTTCGACGCTTTCCGGTGGTGAAGCTCAGCGAATTCGACTGTCTTCGCAAATTGGTTCCGGATTGATGGGAATGCTGTACGTGCTTGACGAACCTAGCATTGGTTTGCATCCGAAAGATAACGTCAAGATGATCGAGACCTTGCGGCGCTTGCGCGATATTGGCAATACGGTCATCGTGGTTGAGCACGATGAGGACACCATTCGTGCGGCTGATCATGTGGTAGAAATTGGTCCTGGGCCGGGTGTGCACGGAGGAGAAGTCGTTGTGCATGGCCCACTGAAAACGATCCTGGGGGCCAAGTATTCGTTGACGGGCCGATATCTCAGCGGCAAGGACGCCATCGAAGTTCCTGTAACTCGACGAAAAGCAGGCTCGCAGCAGATTTTAGTGCGTGGCGCTCGTGAGAATAACCTGCGTGATCTCGACGTTGCCATTCCTTTGGGCCAGTTTGTTTGCATTACGGGTGCGAGTGGATCTGGAAAGAGCTCGCTCATTCACGAAGTACTGTACAAGCAACTTTACAACGTTTTGCATGATAGCCGCGTTCTGTCGGGAGATCACGATGAGTTAATCGGGCATGAGTTCATTGACGACGTCATCAATATTGATCAATCGCCTATCGGCCGATCTCCTCGATCCAATCCAGCTACCTATATTGGGTTCTATGACAACATCCGCAAGTTGTTTGCGGAGACCGACGAGGCGAAGATTCGGGGATTTACGAATTCTCGATTCAGCTTCAATGTCAAGGGCGGGCGATGTGAAGAGTGTAGTGGCGAAGGCACAATCGTCACCAAGCTCTCGTTCATGCCTGATGTAGAAGTGACTTGTCCAACCTGCAAAGGCGAACGCTACAACGAAGAAACATTGGAAGTCGAGTATCGCGGCAAGAACATCGCTAAGGTACTCAATATGTCCATCGAAGAAGGCGTTGAGTTCTTCGACGAAGAAACAACCATCGTACGCAAGTTGTCGGTGATGTACGAGTTGGGATTGGGTTACCTGACCATTGGACATCCTTCCACGATTCTCTCTGGCGGCGAAGCTCAGCGCGTGAAGTTAGCTTCGGAGCTCGGCAAATTGAAGCGTGGCAAGCATAATCTTTACATCCTTGACGAACCAACAACCGGGTTGCACTTTGCGGATATCGATCGCTTGCTGCTGAGTCTCAATCGGCTTGTCGAAAACGGGCACACGGTTCTCGTCATCGAACACAATCTCGATGTCATCAAAACGGCGGATCACATCATCGACTTAGGTCCAGAAGGTGGTCATCAAGGCGGAAAGCTCATGGCTAGCGGAACACCCGAAGCTATTGCAAAATCCAAGAGCAGCCACACCGGCAAGTTCTTGAAAAAGTACCTGAACTAGTGCGTCGAAGCAGAGCGAAAATCCTAAAACTTATTACCAACCAGCACCTTAATAACCGTGTATCAGGAAATAGGGGGCATTTCACCACTGCAAAAGCGCGCCGATTCTATTGCTGTGACCTTTTATTTTGCGCTGGTCAAACTACCAACTCGCTACCGCAACCGTTCGGCAAAAACTGCCAACGCCTCGACTACGGGTCGAGAACCATATGCCATTGTGCACGCAAGTCTTTAATATCAACTTGTTTTAGACTCGACTCTCCCCTGACTCGAAGCACAAGTGACGCCGATTGAGTGACCAAGATAGACTCAACCGAGTTGGAGAATGGCCCAAGACTGGTGATCACCGTGAGCTTATTTTCGTTAACCTCGGCGTGCAGCACTTCACCTGAGGCAGTGCCAATCCATAGCAAGTCATCTTCGGAACACATGGATGTAATGGCTCCATCCGTCGTTCCAATTTCAATGACGGATTCGGCGGTCAAGTCAATCACCAAAACTGCACCGCCTAGCGTTCCGGCAAGAATCTTCCCACCCGCTTCCGCGAGGCAAGAAATCGAATGCCCAGTGACCGAAATCTTATTGAATTCCTTTGGTTCTTCGTGTTTTGCGTAGGCTATGAAGTTTTCATTCGCTGCTACAACGTGCTCTTCCCCAACGAACAAATCGGAATAATGGCTCCTCCCTGAAAGCAGCGCGTCTTTCTTGTCCGACCAATTGGAAACTAGCTTCTGATCCTTGAGGGAATAGCAAACCACCTGCCAAAATGTTGGTGTCTCGACTCCAAACAGACTCCGAGCCACAGGTTTCCTGGTGAGCCACAAACGATTTCGTTTTCGATCCAATCGCAAGTAGTCAGCTTGCTCGGTGTTTGCTATTAACTCGGTACTCTGGCCGCCTTTCAGCGTGACACGAGTAACGCTTTTCGACTTAGGATCGAATAGGATAGAAGAACCGCTGTCTTCAAGGGCGATTGCTGCGATTGCAGAATCAACGATCTGGCTCTTTTGTAGTAAAAAATCGCTTAGATCGTAAATATGCATCTGGGTTCGCGTTCCCAGCAGGACGGTAGTCAAAACGCTCTCACCAGATGGGCTAAAGGAAACATCGGCTATCCTACCCGGATGTACAGGGTAGTTTTGGGCGGGCATCTCCGCAGGAATCGCAATGACTCGGTTGTCTTCGGCGATGAACACACGAGGAAGGAAAGGGTCGAGGTCTACAGTTCGGATCTGCCTGCTTTGGAAATCGCCGATCCGTAAGCCATCTTGCAGGGACCAAATCTCACAAGCAGTAGTTCCGTACGCGGAAAACAAGCGTCCGCCGAAGCCAACCTTGATCGCGACAATCGACTCGGGAAAGCGATTTGAATAGAACCGCCGAACGGGCTGTCCAATTTCTGAGTACAACGTCGTCTCGCCGAAGTTCCCCGTATTCAGAATACCCCAGCTCGGATCGCTGCGAATCAAACGCGACTTGGCGGGAACAGAGAAGTCTTGCGTTCCGCCCTCGACCTTTGGATCCAAAGCGACTTTCTTCAATCCGTTATCGGTAACCAGCAGGTCATCTCCGTACGGTACAAGGTGACGATTCCCGTTGGCTGTCACCTCCTTGAGTCGCTTCTTGCTGGCCACCTCCCACCAGCGAACTTTGCCGTCGCGAGAGGAAGTCACAATGATGGAATCATCTTCCGCTAGGGCGAGATCATCAACGTTCTTATCGTGAACTTGCCAACGCTCCGAGACCTGCATCGCTTCGATGTCTGCGATAAGCACTTCGCCGCGTCGTGTTCCTATTGCTAGCCGCTTTCCGTCGTCAAAGAACTCCAACGCCATGACTCCGTCTGATCCTGTGATCCCTGGTAAAAAACGCAAAGTTCCTTTTTCTTCAAAGCTCACGGCATCGACGACAACAACGCGGATGTTTCCAAAAGTGCTGGTATTCTCACCAAGTGCGAGCCATCGTTGGTCTGGACTGAATGCGATTCGACTCACTCGCATGCCGCTGTGAACGGGTAAC
>JBCCEO010000582.1:0-5493 GCA_039030255.1 Planctomycetota bacterium
GCTCTAGATCAAGTCACTGTCATTGGTTCTAGAGGAAAACCAAGAACTGATGTAGAGCGTCCTGTACCAATTGATGTGGTCAAGTGCGAGTCAGTCACGTCAGGTGATTCCGCAAAGCCAACTCTACGCGGCGGATGATCCAGGCCCAATCATCGGGGACGACTTAGTTGCCCAGACCATCCTGTCGGGTTTGTCGAATCCAACCTCTCTGGACTTTACGCCAGATGGCAACAATATGTACGTGACCCAGAAGGACGGCAAAGTCTTCACTGTCAATCAAGGTGTTTTGCAATCGACTCCGTTCATTGATATCAGCGGAATTGTTAATGGTGTTCGTGATAGAGGTTTGTTGGATATAGCCATCCATCCAGACTTCGAAAACACACCCTATGTCTACCTATTGTTCACTTATGATCCACCTGAGGTGAACAACTTTACGGGGCTGGCAGGACCAGATGGAAGAGGGAACCGCGCTGGACGATTGATTCGAGTGACAGCTGATGCCGCCAACGACTACAAGACGGCCGTCGCTGGTAGTGAATTTGTTCTACTTGGAACCAATAGTACTTGGGACAATTTCAATGGCTTCGCCAACAGCACGAACGACTTCGATGAGCCCCCCGCAGGGATCTTGCCAGATGGAACCAACTTGAGAGATTTTATTGCCAGCGATAGCGAATCGCACACGATTGGCGCAATAGAATTTGGAACCGACGGCAACCTATTCGTATCGATTGGCGACGGAACTTCCTACAACCGAATGGATCCTCGCACATTACGGGTGCAGGATATCGATAATTTGAGCGGTAAAGTGCTTCGGATTGACCCTATCACGGGAGAAGGATTGTCAGACAATCCTTTCTTCAATGGTGATGTGGACGCCAATCGATCCAAGGTCTATCAACTAGGTCTACGCAATCCGTTCCGTATGACGGTCGATCCAGTCTCCGGACAGCTTTACATAGGCGATGTTGGCTGGACGCAATGGGAAGAAATCAACTCTGGCCCAGCCGGTGCTAATTTTGGCTGGCCATATTACGAAGGCGGCAGCGGTGTAAACTCACGGACCAACCAGTATCGAGACTTGGCGGAAGCCCAAGCCTTCTACGCTAGTGGGCAAGTTGCAACTCCAGCGATCTATGCATTGAACCATAGCCAAACCGGCATCAACGCGATTATTCTTGGCGACGTCTACACGGGTGACACTTACCGAGCTGAGTATCAGGGCGATTTGTTCTTCAATGACCTTGGACAAGGAATCGTCAGTCATGTCGATCTGGACAACAATGGAGCTGTAAACAGCGTTGATACATTCACAACGGGCGCCCAAATCGTGGTTCATATGCAGCAGGGCCCTGACGGTAATATGTACTACATCGACTTGAATGATGGCCAAGTCGGACGCTGGGTATTCGTCTAACTTTTAGCCGACGAAGAGTGCTCCGGTGGAAGTGGAGCACTGGTGGCGGCAGCCGGCATACTGAAATTCTTGCCGTCTTACACCTCCCTGCTTGTTGAGTCTTCGCATCCTCGAGTGGCGAAAAGTCAACACAAGAATTCGTCGGCGGGGCAAATTTCGGGTGCACTACACGCCAACTTTTGGCACATGCCGTATCAAATGGCCCTAAATCTCTGTGCGAGCATCGTTGAGTGCTGCAATCAATGAAATTGCAAACTTGTATGGCTCAGAATGGTCCGTAAATTGCACGATCCCTATCCGAGCAAATCGCAATATATTCATACTCCAGGAGTTCACCATGCAGAATGGGAAAAGATTTTTCTTGGCCTGCGTTGGGATACTATTTTCTCACTATCCGATTGCGGCGCAGCAAGAGACAACCTCTGGAGCTGCCAGGCTTGTAGCCTTGTCGAATACGATTGTCTCCTCGGAGTCGCCGGGGATCGTGCGGGAAGTTTTGGCAAAGCCTGGGGCGAATGTTGCCAAGTCAACGAGCCTGATTCGGTTGAACGACGAATTGTTTTCCGCCGAGTGTGATGTTGCGAGAGCTGAGTTAGAAATTGCGAATCTTGAAGCCTTGAACCGAGTTCATGTGGAGTATGCAAACAAGTCAGCAGAAGTTGCTGCTGCCGTATTGCAAAAGAGTGTTCAAGCGAATCAGATTTTCTCCAGATCTATTCCGGAGACTGAGATTCAAAAATTGAAGCTTGAATGGGAGCAGTCGCGTCTATCTGGTGAACAAGCATCCATGGAGTTCGATACTGCTCAATGGGCCCGCATTCTCAAGGAGCGGAGGGTGCAAGCTGCCAAGGTGCGTTTGGATAGTCGCACTGTACGCGCCCCGTTTGGTGGTAAAGTGGCTCAAATATACGTGCAGCCTGGACAGTGGATTAACGCGGGGGAGCCAATCGTTCGTTTGCTGGATTCGCATCGTCTTCGCGCCGAGGCCTACTTCAATGAGGATCTTATCCGGCAAGTAAAAGCTGGCCAACGCGCTCGTTTCGAATATAGACTTGGCGGGCAAACCTACGTGGTTGCCGCAGAGGTGACGTTCGTGGGAGTAGAAATTGTGGAAGGAATATTCCAGGTTTGGGCAGAGTTTGAGAATGCAAAAGGGTTGCATTTGCCCGGCACCGAAGGCCGCCTAATCTTAACTTCAGAAAACGATTAGTTACGCAACAGCTAAATCGCTTCAGCGCATTTGAGCTCGCCATATCAGCTCGTCACACTGGAGAGATAGGGATCTTGGCCCAGATCGAATGCGATCCGCTTTTGCTCTTGGTCTCTACGAAGAATGATAAGGCGGTCAATCAGATTGCTCTTTTCTGCTTTGCGTTGAGCTCTTTTAAATACCGGGAAAAGGCGTTGGAGCCTCGCAGCGGATGCGGATTCAAATTTTGCCATTAGACGAGCCGCTTTGATTCTCCCTAGCCCCTTCACAAGGATTTCGTCTGTCAATGCGACAAAGATCTGGTAGCTACCAGGGTCTCCCTGCCGCGCTCCGCGGCCAACAAGCTGCCAGTCGATTCGCGCGCTTTCATGGAGTTCTGAAAGAATGACGTGCAGTCCCCCTGCATCACGAACCTCTTTCGAAAGCTTAATATCAGTTCCACGACCAGCCATGTTCGTTGCAATCGTTATGCGTGGGGTTTGACCAGCTTGCCCGATTATTGTCCCCTCCAATTGCAAGTTTTTTGCGTTGAGCACGTCATAACGCAATCCCAGTTCTGCAAGAGACTTGGCAGTATCCTCCGATTGCGCCACAGAACGCGTACCAATTAAGACCGCTCTGCCTTTCTGCGTTTCACGGCGGGCACTTTCAGCGATTGCCTGCAGTTTATCCACTTCCTTTGCATACACTCGCGGTGCATAAGATTGACGTTGTACCGGACGATGGGTTGAGATACGGGCAACCTTTTTTTTGTAAATAGTTGAAAGTTCTCGGCTTGAGGTCCAAGCGGTACCGGTCATTCCGCAAAACTTGCGATAACGCTTGAAGTAAGACTGGATGGTGATGCAAGCTGCTTGGCGAGTTTCTGGGACAATCTCTAAGCCTTCTTTGGCTTGTATAGATTGGTGAATTCCCTCTTTCCATTGTCGGCCTTCCGCCGGCCGCCCAGTAAATTCGTCAATGATTACGATGTTTCCATCTTGCAAAGCGTAGTTCTTGTCTTTCGTATACAGATGCCGGGCTTTTAATGCGTTTTCTATGTAGCGATTGAGTTCGTGCAGCGGTACCTGAGTCGTACTTTCGTTTTGCGGCAAGCTGCGCACGAGGCGGATTCCTCCAGCGCTCAGTTGAAAGGACTCTTCATTCGATTTGCGTTCGAAGTGTGTCCCTTCCGCAAAACGGCTACAAAACTGAGCCGCCCAGCGAAAGCAGGCATTCACAATACTAGTCTCGCCGACGTCTTGCAGACCGATTATCAAGGGCGTCTTTGCTTCGTCAATCAGAATGCTATCTGCTTCGTCCAATAGTGCGAAATGGGTCCCTCGCGTGACAGTTCTGTTGCCTGCAGGGGCAAGGGTTTGCAATCGATCTCGTAAGAAGTCAAAGCCGAACTCTTTCGCAGCACCGTAAGTAATGTCACTGTTGTAAGCCGCCTCGCGTTCGTCTGGGTATGAAGTGCTCTTCAAGAATCCAGTGCTTAGACCCAAGAGCTGGAATACTGGCTGGTTAATTTCGCGATCACGTTCCGCTAAGTAGTCGTTGAAAGTCGCTAGATGCATCCCTTTGCCGTAGAGTGCGAAGAGGTAGCCAGCAAGGGAGGCCGTAACGGTTTTCCCTTCACCGGTTTTCATCTCGGCAATACGTCCACGTGCCATCTCAATTCCGCATTGCAACTGAACATCGTGATACACGATACCGAGGCATCGCCTGACTGCTTCAACGACTAGCGGAAAGCCATCGTCGACCATTTTGCTGACAGGGGAACCGCACATCGCAACATGCTTCAGCGCAAGACTCCTGGACCGGAGCTCACTCGCAGGCACTTCGGTGAGAGCATTGCTCGCTCGTCTGATTTTTTCGATTTTTCCGACGTATTTCATCACGGACAGGAAAAAAAACGTAAGTTCCGGTACTCCATTAGGTCGCTGGGATAGTCCCTTAAAGGAATGGGCGTCAATTTGGTGATTCTGAAAACATAGTGCGCTTATTCCGGGCTTGAACCAAACAGTGAGTACCGCTTCGGAAGAATTTGAACAACTATTGGCCAAGTCCAGTAGGAAATACGATGCGGTCGTTCAGCACCTCGTCCAGCACTTAGGTGCCTCAGGAGCCGTAGTCTGGGAATGTTGCCAAGAACCCTATAGGATTGTCGCCCAGCACTATTCGGGGAAAAGCGTAGACGTCTGGTTTACCAAATCGCAGCACGAAAGTCTGCTGCGAGAAGCGACGCAGAATCAGCGACCAGCAGTCGTTTCAAACGATGCGATCCGAAATAACGGAAATGCCCCACCGATACTGCTTGCCCCAATCTCGGGCCAGGCCGACCTTCCCAATTCTCAGAAGATCATCGAAGTTGTTTTTGCATCTGCTGAAGATATTTCAGATCCTGCCCAAAAACTAAATCAACTGGTCGACTTATGTGACGTTGTCACAAATCATGTTTCTTCCATCGAGAATTCAGTTTCGGAAAACGTAGATGCTGGCCCTGGACCTAGTACGCGATATGATCTCCAAGCATTCGCGCAATTTTCCAAGATGATTCACCGGTCGATTGACCCCGTTGAAACTTGCTTAAACATTGTCAACGAGGCAAGGACACTCACTGGCTGTGATCGGGTTTCTGTACTTTCGAAGAAGCATAGCAGATTTCGTCTTCAAGCTATTAGTGGTCAACCAAGCGTGAATCGTCGCAGCACTACCGTGCAGTCGATTGAAAAATTAGCGGCAGAAATACTTAAGTCAGGGAACGATTTCTGGTTCCCAAACGAAGGCAGCTTAGCCCCACAAATAGAGCTTGCATTGGAGGAATATTTTGCGACGAGTTCTAGTCGCAGCATTGCAATTCTCCCATTCGGTCATCAGC
>JBCCEO010000583.1:0-5469 GCA_039030255.1 Planctomycetota bacterium
AAACCACGGAAGGCAAACCTCTTGCCGCCGCTTGCTCTATCAGTTTTTCTGAAACCCACTTCGTCAGGTTATAGGTGGAATCGACTGGGCGGCGAAAGGCACGCGTCAGAAAAGTCTTTAGTACTTTGCGTGCCTCTTTTCTTGCTTCGACTGGAACCTCGCCAGGAGCTCGGCCTATTAGCCGTCGGTGAATCGCAACTTTTTCAGGAGTCTCTTCTTCAGGTTCTTGGGTCAGCTTCATTCGAACGACACGCAAGCTTCGATCCTTGGGCGCGAGAGCGGAAATCGAATGAAGCCCTCGTTTCAAGCGTAATGTGGTGTATTCTTGATTGGAGCTGTTGTCGTTTGCGTAATTCCGAAAGACAAGTGTATCTGCGACGATTCCATCGATCTTGATCGGTACTTTCGTTTTTTCCTGGTCAGGATAAGCTCCAACAGCCAGTCGGTAGTCGCCGTCAAGCGGCGCAGCGACGATGATGGATACTTCTTGATCTTCAGGCACGAGTCGAAAGTCCTCTTGTGCGAATTCTTGCTTCTCTCCTTGCCGAACCAAGTCCTGTTTCTTCGGGAGAAGATCGCTTGGCCCGAAGTAGAAACTGACTGGGGGAACGATGATACAAGCATCGACGATGGTTTGGGCCGCTTCGAGGTATCGCTCCAGGAGCAGAGGAGGGAGAAACAGCGTTTCGCCATTATTGTCAAAACCTTCGCCGCCACCTCCATCTGCGGGCAGAGTCCGTGAGAAGCCAAGCTGGACGCCAAATAGATCGCGGATTGTGTTTTCATACTCGCGGCGGTTCATACGCCTGGCGACGACCCAGCCAGCGAATTCTTCTCCGCTGCAGGCAGTAGACTGGAGATGGTCTTCAATCCAGCTTGCGATATCGATCCTTTGTGATTCACTGGGTTGTTTCTCGTCTGCGGGAGGCATCGTCCGGTTGCGTAGCTGAGATGCTACACTAGCCCACAGCGAACGAGCCTGCTGGATATCCGCCGTGTTTCTTGCATTCAAGAATCGCTGGTCGTTCTCAGCGTCGTCGCGATGACAGTCGCCACAATACCTCGCAAGGACTGGACGAACCTGATTCTCAAAGTACGTAGCGTCTTGTAGCCCGTTCAAATCGGCCTTTGGCGTTTCCTGGGCTTGCAGCTGGCAAGTTGCATACTCTATCGAGAGCGTTATGTTTAGGAACAGTAGTAGCAGAAAGCTACACCGGATTTTGCATCGCGTCGATCTTTTGAATGGGCGAGACTTCATAGGACCATTCTAGCCCAAAGTCCTGCCCGTCACGAAGGTAGATCTTGAAATCCGGTTCCTTCAAGGGATTGAGTATTGATTGCGCAACCTATTTGAGACTGGTTTTGAATTGCTGCGAAAAGCCTGTGGCGAGGAGGGAGACACTGTAGGAAGAAGCATCTTTGTTGACTTCAAGGACAATCGGGTGCCCCTTGCATTGCGCCGAAGGAGCGTGGTTGGCGATGTATTTGTCTTCTACATTGTTGACGCTGCCATCAGGACGAAGATTCTTATGCATCTGAAAGATCGCTTTTAGCGAATCGGTGGACTTCAAATTCGCGTAAACTTCGGGCAAGCAGCCTTTCTTCTCGCCGTTGTTCATGATTGCTACCTGCGGTTGAGTGGTCGCCAAAACGACAGGATTATTGCTGCTATCTAGTCCGTGGTGGGTGACTTGGTAGACGTCGATTCTGCCGACCAAGTTCTTTGGGCAGACGAGCTTTTGTTCCTGATTCCATGTCAAATCGCCAGCATCCAGGAAGCGGAAGTCGCCGTACTCGATCATCATGACAACGCTATTTGCATTGTCGGATCCGTCACGATCCTTGGGTTTACAAGTTTCACATATCCGCGCGTTGTCCGGATCATTGTCGGTTGCGTTGACAAAAGTCTTGCGAGTAGCCAAGCAACGCATCGAGAGCTTCGGTCCATTCGTTTGTTTCAATGGAAGCGTATCTCCTGGATTGATGACGACACGTTTGTCGCACTTGAAGTCGAAATACTCTTGGCCTGGATCATTGGGCATGCCTTCGAAAGTTCCATTGTCGAAAACTGTTCCTATGGGCATTAGCGAGGAGAGCAGAGCGGCTCCACCAAAATGATCGCGATGGTAGTGTGTTGTGATGAGATAGTCGATCTTGTTCAAGCCCGCCATGCGACCTGCGACTCGAACAATGCGATCTGGATCGCGCAAGCCGGGATTGCCTGAATCTATCAGCACTGATTCGCCAGCTGGCGTGACGATCAGTGTGGCCGCGCCTCCTTCGACGTCGATCCAGAAGATACGAAAAGTACCTGCGACATCATTTGCAAAACTGAGGTTTGCAAAGCAGCACGTCAATGCGCATACGATAAAGCTACAAATTCTGCGGTGTCGGGCATTCATTCGAAGATTTCCTGGGAGAGTTTTACTACGAATGTAGTGCAAGGAACCGACGATTGCCACTGGTGCGTCATGCGCCCCGCTGACGATGGCTGGGTGATCGTGCAAGCTATGAGAGGATGGAATTTAGGATACTCGGGAGCGGTGGACTGGACCAACAAAAGCCGGTGATCGGATTTGCCAGTCTCGGATTTGCTATTTACACGTGCGCAGGGCAAACGATTTGCGTATAGCGATCAGCTGGCTACAGGGGAAAGATTCATGATCGAGGTTCGAGTCCGCGAAAAGTTGGCGTCCATGCCCTCAGATTCGTGCTGCAAGAATGAGCTTCCGTCGACCGCAATGCAGTTGGCGGAAATGCAGTGGCAGAAATTTGGAAAGTCCATCAGAAAGCTTGCTTTTGCATTTGTCGACCGAAAGTGCTCACTAGGATCTAACTGTTGAGCAAAGTGCTGATCTAACGCATTATATTAGGGTCTTGTTGGGCGGCGTTGGCTTGCTGGGAAACCTGTCTTTTCCCGAGAAGCACCAGCGATTCGTCTTGTTTCAGGAAGTAACCCGTTTCGGCAACGATTTCTACTTGGTCGGAGATCGCCTTCTCTAGCGTCGATTCCCAATGCTCTCGAGTAGTAATCAAATAGGGCTCGTCGCGCTGCTCGAAAAAGGTCTGAACGGACAACTTGGGATGCGGATGCCAATTTTCTGATCGGAGCTCACTTGCTTGTGCGGAATCATGGTTGGGGTCCTCTTCGTTGACTGCGAAGAGTTCCACCACAGGTCGGTTGGCGTAGAAGACCCAACTCGACTCTAAGACTCGGAATGAGGCCAGGTTTGGATTGCTGCTGCGAGCATTCATGGCCGCCAATAAATCTCGATTGTTCTGGTGACTATCGGCTTGCACCATCACGCCTGCAAATACGGCAACGATGAAGGCCGTTGTGGTGCATCCAAGCGTTATCGCAACTTTTTGTGGAGCTTCATTGCGGTAGAGGTAGTATGCGACGATCGCACCTACGAGTGGAATCAATCCGACTGCTCCCAGCCACTGTTCCCCTGGCAAGAACAGGTACGCAGCGACTGGTAGTCCGACCATCAGCCCTATGCCAGCAAGTCCCAAACATAAGAGACTCAGCTTCGGCCAAATGTCTCGCACCGTAGTCGAATTGGCCAGCCAGTGGTGTACGAAGCCGGCTGTGAGCAACGCCAGGGCTGGATAACATGGCGTCACGTAGCTGGGCAACTTCGTCTGTGCGATGCTAAAGGCTCCTACCCAAACGCAGACCCAGCAGGCTAGAAAAACGTAGGCAGCTTGTTGTTCGCTTTGAACTCGCAATCGATGCAGGGTTTCAAAAACCGTGGGCCCTGCGAAAATCGACCAAGGGAAAAAGCAAAGTAGCAGCACGAGTGGGTAGAAGAAGATCGAGCCGCGATGATTTTCAAAAGTCTGGGTGGCTCTGCCAAAGTGTTCGGTCAGAAAAAATCCGCGCAGGAAATCGCCATCAGTGCGAAGCCCCACCAGAATAAACCAGGGGGCAGCGATCAGCAATGAAACGCAAATCGCGGTGATAGGACGCATAGCCCAAAGTGTGCGTAAAAAATGTAGAGGACCAAAAGTACGGCCAACACGTAGGAACGATTGCCAGCACCAGTTTTGGAGACTCTGTAATCTTGTTTGTGGATCCGTATTTGTTTCGCTACGCAAAGGATGGTCAGGAGTCGGCAATCGCATGACCAACATGAACATCCCAAGGATCGCCATTGGCAAGATGATTCCGACTGGGCCCTTCGCCAAGATTCCAACACCCATTACGGCGTAGAGGAGCAAGACTGTGGAAAAATTGCGAGGGAACCACGGTTGCTTCCAAGACTCGCTCTCGGAACTTATCTGTGCTTTGGCTGAATCGTTTGAGCTCGGATTAGGAAACACTCCGTAAACGAATACGAGCATCGCAGCGGTGACGCAAAATATGAGCGGGGAATCAGGAGTAGCCACTCTGCCGGCCACGCAGAACATCGTGCTGGTTGCCAGGATGATGGCACCCCACAATCCAATTGTTGGACTAAGAAGCCGGTGTCCAATGGCATAGGTCGCTAAGACGGTACCGGTGGCCAGCAAAGCCGACCAAAATCGGGAGGCAAACTCTGTGACGCCGAATACTTCGTAGGCGGACAGTATCAGCCAGTACGTCAAGATTGGTTTCGCGTCGCGCAACTGGTCGTTGAAAATCGGAACGACGTAGTCGCCTCGGGCACGCATCTCCTGAGCACAGCCAGCGTTTCGTGGCTCGTCGCGATCGATGAGTTGCGTCGCACCCAAGTTTGTAAAAAGTGATGCAAAAGCAACGCAAAGAACGAGGGTGATATGCTGTGGGGTCGACTGCAGGTTCATGATGAGTTCACATGCGCGGGTGTGTCGGCGAAAAGGGCCGAACTTGGCTCCCCTGCCGCGTAGCGTCAGAGCCTCCTCCGAGCGGGAGGGTAAATTCGAAAAAACGAAACTTCATTACGATTGATTTGAGGCCTCGCTGATGCTTCGGGTTGGTCGGGCGCTCGCCGTTCGCGTTGGATTTGGGCGGAGGCTTCAGGTGCTCAGGCGGCGTCGGACATGGGCAGAATAGTGGGGCCATCACTGTCCTTGCGAAGTTCGAGCATGTTCAAAAAGCAGATGCCTGGAACCCGAACAATGGAGTTGTAAACTCGGTGCATGGGTACGACCATCGAGGGTGCCAAGTAGGTCGCAACAGAAATCAATGGGAGAGTCGGGAATAGGCCGCGACGCGAATCAAGACTGAATCCAGCTTGTTTGCACAAGTCGATGTACTCGCGAATGGGGCGATCACCAGGATGCCTGTCAATGGTCGACGTACGAAAGAGCTTACCCATGGTAAAAAAGGTGCAGCGTGAGGCAAAGTGCGCCAGGTTTGGGATAGTCAGCAAAGCTTTGCCTCCGGGGCGTAGCACGCGGTAGATTTCACTGATCGCGGCTATCTGCTGGTCAAAGTCCAAATGTTCTACGACGTCCAGGCACAGGACCTGATCGAAACTTTCCTTCTTGAAGTGCATTTTCGTG
>JBCCEO010000584.1:0-5450 GCA_039030255.1 Planctomycetota bacterium
CATTAAATACACAAACAAATCTCTAATATCTTGATCGTTCATATCTTTAAGCAAGTCTTGTGGCATTAATGACGTTCGGATTGCCTTCAACTCCACAAGCTCATCCCGCTGGAGGACAATCAAGTTGTTCTCAGCGTTTCGAAGCGTCACACTTTGGACATTCTGCGCTGCGATCATGCCTGTCACGATGCGGCCGTCTTCCGTGAGAGCGGCATAGGACTGGTAGCCTTCTCGGATCTCCAAGCTAGGTGCAATAACAGCGGGCAGCCAGAAATCCAAATTCTTGCGGTCGTAGGCATCGAGCTCAGGTGCGATAGACTGCCCTTCTCCGAAAAGGCGGTGGCAATTGGCGCAGCGTTTGCGAAACAGTTCTTCGCCATGTTGCAGATCGGAAGCATGATCTTGGGATAGCAGTGTCTTCAGTCTCCTAATCTCCTCTACCTTTTCCGGAGAGCTGATGGGCTCAGGTGCCCCAAATGCATTGCTTGTGGCCGCTGCGATTTCATCGTCTTGGAATGCACGAAGTCGCTGAACGACGTCGGCAGGTATATCCGTCGGTCGAATACGCCATCCGTTGATTTGTTTGAGCAAGATTTTCGCCCAATTGCCGCGAGAGGCGAGTGTTCGGCACGCAGTATCGCGCAAGCCATGCTCGGCTGAAATACTATTGTCAAATCGCAGAGCAAGCGTTTCTGCAATTCTGTCGTTTTCAAAACTTGCGAGTGCTTGCAATGCTACTCGCTGAAGTGCTGGCTCGCTCGCACCTTGGCCTATTGCAAGCTCTAACAGCGCAGATTCCGCCTCGCCGGCAGCAACGTCTCCAAGGGCCTTGGCCAGCTCAATACGTAGTCCAGCGTCGGTTTTCGTGTCGCGAAGTTTTTTCACTGCTGGCGAGAAGATCGATGTGTCTCCTTGGCGAATCGCCAGCGCCAAACCCGATTCGCCAAGCCCCTCTTGATATTCCTTGAGAGAGTCGGCGAGCGTCTTCGGAAGCGGCGGAAGTGTCCGGCCTTGGAAGGCTTGATTAAAGCCTTTGATCAGTCGCGCGCGTGAATCTAAATCGGGTGCGAGTGCTAGTAGAGCGATGCATCGCTCCAAATCCTTTTTAGAAGCAGTCGCGGCGTAACGCCGCATCAGTCGACCGGCTACCGTCGACTTGAAGATCTCTTCATTCCAAATACCCTGGTCCCGCAATACTTTTTCGATCTCTGACCAAGCCCCCGCGTGTTGCTCGATTGCCCACCAACACATCAGCGGCTGGTGTAAATCTTTGTCATCCTCGCCGTGACGAAGCAAGTTGCGGACAACGCTTAAGCCGACCTGTGGTGCGATGCGCCGAGCTGTTGCTGCCAATTGACTGCGCACTTGAACGTCAGTTTCGGTTCGCGCGAGTTCGACGAGTCGTGGATGAGCTTCGTGGCGGTCGCCGAGTAAACGCACGCACCAGCGACGAATGTGCGAGTCGCCGTGCGAGAGCCAGCGGCCAGCAAGTTCTGAGTTCAATTCTCCAAGCATGTTGATTGCCCAGAGTGCTTCCAGAGAGTTTTTCTCTTGAACAAGATCCATCAAGTCTTGCAGTGTCGACTCCGGCGGATTGGCCCAACCCAATTCAAGCGTCGCGCGCCTGCGTACCCATTTGTTCTCGTGGTTTAGCAGCGATACCAATTTGCTTGGCGAAGATTCGTGTAGGTCGCCAAAACTGTATTTGGGCTGCCTTGCGCTGGGGCGAATACGGTACACACGTCCGCTTTCCTTGTGCCAATCGTCTGTCGGGCTAACATGACTGAGTCGCGTGTCGTACCAGTCTGCGACGTAAATTCCGCCGTCGGGGCCAACGCCCGCATAAACTGGTCGAAACCAACGGTCCGAGCATTCGAGTAGATTGGGTAAATCCTCCGTACGATAGGTAGAGCCTTGTGGAATTCGTTTCGAATGCCAAACTAGATTTTGCATTGCATTGGGCGCTACGATGGCTCCGTCGAAGGACTCCTTGGGAAACAGTCCGCCTTCGTAAATCAAGAAAGCTTGCGGAAACCTTCGTCCGTCGCCTTCGAATTTCATGGCTTCAAAGAAGCCAAATGCATACGGGTTAGTGAGTGGTCCGTGCTTGCCCCAATTCTTCCGGGAGTAAGATCCTTGTGGCAAGTACCAGCCTCGTGTTTTTCCTCCATTGGTGCCGCAAAAGACTCTGCCCTTCGAGTCGATATCCAGGCTGAACGTGTTGCCACCTCCCTCGGCCCAAATCTCAAATTCTTTGGACTGCGGGTGGTAACGCCAAATGCACTGGCCTTGAAAAGTGATTCCCGTGGTTTTTTGAGAACTGACGGTTCCACCTGTAGTGCTACCGTTGGCCCCATAAAGCCATCCGTCTGGTCCCCACATCAAACTGTTGGCAACGGAATGTGTGTCCTGAATGCCAAAACCTGAAAGGTGAACTTCAGGTTCGCCATCGGGAACATCGTCGCGATCTGCATCAGGATAAAATAGGAGGTACGGAGGGTTGAGAACCCATATGCCACCACGCCCGACGGCTAGAGAGGAAACAATATTCAGTCCTGTGATGACATCCTTGTGAGAATCGTACAAGCCATCGCCATCGGTGTCCGAGTAAACTGTGATCCGGTCTTTGCCTGGAAAGTGATTGGGCGGCGGCGGTGGGACTTTGTCAAAAACGGCGCGCAAGTGGTGATCGTACCGTAAGACTTTGAGCCCAGCCTGGTATTGATACTGGCGGTATTGGACAACCCACATGCGACCACGCGAATCCCAGCTTAGGAATAGCGGCTGCGAGATCTCAGGCTCGCTCGCGACTAAATCGATGGAATAGCCTTCTTTCAGTTGAAAACTCTTGAGTGCTTCTTCGGGCGCGGTCGGCTGAGAACCATCCGACTGAACACCACGGCCTTGAAAACTGCGCATAACCTCCGCGACTTGAGGATTACCAGCGCGCGATTTGATCTTTTCTTCGTCCGTTTCCTGCCCAACAGCATTGGTGCCAAGCACCGCCGTAAGCAGAAGAGCAAATAGAATTCTCAGCATGATGTTTCTTGCCTGTATCCGGTCCTGAGCATTCAATCGCGAGCCCTATCCGGTCTTTTCTCGAGCGGCAATAAGCGCAGCGATCCATGGTCCGACGTAATGACCGTTGTCATGAAAAGTGCGACCGCTGAATAGATTGCCATCAATGACGCAAGCCTCGTCAACAAAAGTACCCCCACAGACTTCTAAATCGAATTTGCACTTGGGGACGGTCGCCATCTTACGACCGCGTACGCAGTCGGCGTAAGCTGGAATTTCAACTCCGTGGCAAACGCTTGCTACCGGTTTGTTGGCAGTAAAGAAATGTTTGGTGATTCGAACTAGATTTTCGTCATAGCGAATGTACTCGGGCGCTCGGCCGCCGGAAAAAAGGATGCCCGCGTATTCCTCTTCCTTCACTTCAGAGAATGGAACGTCACATTGCAGCGTGTATCCTTCCCATTCCTTAGTGATCGTCCAGCCAGGTTTGATCTCGTGCAGAACCATCTGGTAGAGTCGCTTCTCCGGTGCAGTTACGACCGGCTCAAATCCTGCCTCTTGCAGTCGATAGTAGGGATACATCGTGTCCAGCGTTTCTGTTGCGTCGCCGATGACAATGAGAACTTTGTTGTTAGACATTTTTCTTGGTAAGAATCGTGTTTGCGGAATGTTTAGGTCGACGAAGAAAGACTTTATAGATCAATGCGTGCCTAGGATGTTTCGAATCCAGATCGTTGTTCACGAGAAAGCAGTGCATTGGCTTCTTCATCGCCAGGAAAAGTTTCCGCATCGGGATCCCACTGGAGTGGTCGTCCTAAACGCATCGCGATATTGCCTAGATGGCAAGTGCTGACGCTACGATGTTGGCTTTCGATGTCAGAAACTGTTTTGGGTTGACGTGCTTGGATGCAATCAAAGAAGTTACCCATGTGATTGACAATCGCATCAAGTTTGCCAGCTCGTTCTGGGCGATCAAAGTTGTCAAAGTTGTAGACTTGCCATTCTTCGCGCGGCAAAGGTTTTTGGGCGAGCTCTTCGACGGGCCTTCCGCTGATAGTACCGCGGTTTACAAAAATGCGTCCAAGCTCGCCGGTAAACATAATTCCATTACGTCCCGTGTCGGCTACGGTCATCACAACTCCGTTGGCGTAACTGTACTTGGCACTGTAGTCTTTGGCCACATTGAATCCATCTGACGTTGTCGGGTAGGTGGCTTGGCCTTCGACGCGTACGGGCAAACTATCGATGGCCCATTGCGCGATATCCAGGTGATGTGCGCCCCAGTCGGTCATTTGTCCGCCGGAGTATTCGTACCACCAGCGGAAAGTGTAGTGGGCACGTTCGGCCAAATAGGGGACCTCGGGTGTTTGTCCTTGCCATAAATCCCAGTTGAAGTTCAACGGTACCTTGCGATGCTGAAATGGTCCTCCTTGCACGTTTTTGCCTAAGACGACTTCGACTTTCTGAAGTTTGCCGATACGACCTTGTCGGACCATTTCGACGGCCAGTCGGAAACGATGATCACTTCGCTGCCAAGATCCAACTTGGACAACCTGCTCGGAATCCTTGACGACTTTGCAAAGCGTCTTGCCTTCGTCAATGGTGAGTGTGAGTGGTTTTTCGCAGTACACGTCTTTGCCGGCACGCACTGCGTCGTTCACCATTTTGGTATGCCAGTGATCAGGCGTTCCAATGGTTACGACGTCGACACTCGTATTGGAAAGTAGGTGGCGGTAGTCTTCATAGTCTTTGGGGGTAGAGCCAAATGCGCTTTTGACTGGATCCCGCACGTTTTTGTCGACGTCGCAAACGGCGACTATCTTGCCGTGAGCGGAAGCCTTGTTGGCAATGACGCTTCCTTGGTAGCGAAGTCCAATGGAGCCAACGCCGAGTTGCTCGTTCGTGTTGTTCAGAATCGGTTTGGCCGCCAAGCTACTGTGGACTGCGAGTCCTCCGACGAGAGAACTTAGGGCGACAAACTTACGACGGGAAAGCCTGGGAGGCTGATGCGGAAGAGACATAGTTTTTGTGCCGAGGAGGTGAGGATGGGACTCCTATTCTAGACGATTCTAAGAGCAGAATCCATCAGCAAGAACTAGTTGGCTCGGCTAATCATAGTTTCAAACTAGGCCATTCCAGATTCGTGGGGAATCAGCAGCCAGACTCCCTGCGTTCTAGTTCTGTTCGCCGAAGTTCCACATGCGGTTCAGAAATGGATTTTCGTTGGGCACGCCGTTTTTAAGAACGCCTTCCGGCGTCAGGTGGTACCAGGGCTGGTGGCCAACGCGTGCTTCAACCCGACTGCTTCGAAGCGTTTCTTCTAAATCGCGATTCAACGAGAAGAATCGGGAAAGGAAGGGGTGCTCGCGTTTAATATCCTTCACTTGATATTCGCTGGAGATCATCTTGGCAGGAACTGCTGGCACATCGAC
>JBCCEO010000585.1:0-5439 GCA_039030255.1 Planctomycetota bacterium
GCATGCCTGCCAAGAAGATTTTGCTGCTCGTCGTCTTTTCGCTTAATTGTATTTCGCTCTCGAATTATGTGTTCAGCCAACCCGAGGAATTCGCGCCCAAACGCTCAGCTACACTAACTCCCGCATGGCAAAGCGACAATATCAAGGCCCCTGTCAGTAAGCCTGGAGCCCCCGAACTGGTCCCTTCAGCAGAAGCGCCAGGCTCAGATTTCACGGGTGCAGTTCCCCAGCTTGGTGAGCCTCAGGTTTTCGACTTACCCGAACCCAGCTTTTACCCTGCGGCGGTCCCATCACAGACAACAAGAGCACGCAGCGCTCGCCTTGAGCGCGGCAATCAAGTATTTGAGATCTCCAATGACGCTTTCCGTCGCTCGGGCGTGCTTGAGCGAGCAATTCGCGAAACACCCGAATTGGCACGCTCTTTCAGTCAGTACGAAGACAGCGCGATGCAAACCGAGGAACTGAAATTTCAAACTCAAGCACAAGTGGATGCGAGTGCGCTCAGCTTTGAAGAAGGCTATGAACGCGTCGATAATGCGATGCGGGTTCAGCAGGCAGCAGCAAATGATTTTGAGAGTGCTCTTTGGGAAACGGGTTTCAACGGAGCTAAAGTCGCTGCGGTTTCTTCAACCACGAATACCGCGTCCGGTATTCGTCGTGGCTTCGTTCTGCTTGATTCCATCGGGTTTCTTGGTTCAGACAACCTTGGTTACTCCTACACAACGATCACGAGTATAGGAGAGATCGGGGCAACTTATGTACCATCTGAATACCTATTGCCATTGCCGCAAGACCCTAATGACTTGTTTTATCGTCAGGCGGATTCGGCTTTTACCCAGAGAGCGCCAGATGGCTGGATGCTAATGCTCTCGGAGGACAAAACCATCAATCCTATCGTCCAGGCGTTAGCTAGTGCTCGATATGGCATCACGCATGACTCTGGCTTTGTGAATACGAAAACCGCGGGGACTTTCGCAGAGAAAGTGGATCTAAATAGCAAAAGGGCGAATGCAGCGGGCCAATCGATGTTTGTTTTCCGGCCTGATGACAATACGATGGGCGACTTCATGCTTCCCCTAGACGCGGCGCTGAATCTACAAGTGATGGATATTGGCGGTGGAACAACTGGCCAGATCTTCGCTACAGGGAACAATGATTTTGATCTGAACCGGCTGAATGTCGAAACTTTTGGCTTTCGAGCTTATGTGCGGCAACGTGGCGCTCTTTTTGAAGGTTGGTCACTTGTCGCAGGCTCGAAGCAGAGTCTCTTTGGGGCAATTGAGTTGAAGCCTCAGGGCTTGGATGGTGACAGATCGCTAGTCGGAACCGTCGACGCCCAAGAAAATCGTTCGCAGTTATCGATTGGAGGCCCACTGACGAATATGCTCTCGCTAAATCTGGCTGTCGAGGATCCAACGGTCAATGACTACAGCTACTCAGGTCTAGCTTCTGGCGACGTAACAGTTTTGAAACGCTGGCCGACAATCGCCGGTAACTTGACGCTTACTTCGCCCGACACGGATGAAAAAGTCGTACTTGGTGCTCTTTACCGGCCAATCGCGTACGAAGTGAATAGTACCCGTCTTGAGCAATACGCCAATGGATGGGGGCTCAACGCAATCGCCAAAGTAAATTTCTTGAACGGCACAAATTTCATAGGCTTTGCTGGCGGAAACGGCGTTGGCAGCTACATTCGAGGCATCAACAATTCCATCGTTGGAAGTCCTACGACGGTCGAGACTCTCTACGGCTACGGAGCATTTGCAGGTCGTCAAGTAATTCTCCATGACAGCAACAACGACCCAACAGCCGAGTTAAACCTCGCATATGGCTACGGCATGATGGAGAATCCAAAGACATTTGCTGGCCCGACGAATCGCAAGTATCACCAGCTTTGGGGAAACTACTTCAAATATTTCGGAGACCGATTCGGAGTTGGGGCTGAGTACCAATATGGCTTCCGTGAAGACACAACTGGCGACATTGGCGAAAATCATAGGGTGTCATTCTTGATTGCACTACGCACTCAGAAGACTCAAAAGACGACGAAAGTCGCCGAGTTTGAAACTATGGCTCAAGGAGTCAGCGACTTCGAGCCAGACGTAATGCCGGAAAGCGCGTATGCCCCTTCGGGAGCCACTCTTGATGGCCAACCGCTCCGATCGATCATAGGCCAATCGCAATCCGGTGGCGCTGCCTTCCGGCAAGGACTATAGATGTGCGATTAATGGTTTCAACGTAGACTCATAATCGCACAAAGGCCTCGGCAAATTTGCTAGTGGCGTCTCTACAGGCTGATCTAACTGAAGGCGATGAGTCTTGTTGACGGACCATTTTGCTCAAGATGGGCCTGAGAAAAGCTTGATACCAAGCTACTAGATTTCTCCCTGCCAGCCTGCTTTTTCCCAATGCACTCCATGTTGCACCGGCGGCGACTCTTCGCTTTCGATCCACCCATGGACGTAGGTCGAGCTCAAAATCTTTTGCGTCGTTTCAATGCTCAGCCCAAAGTCCGTCAGCGATTCGATGACTGCAGCAACGTCTTCGACCTTCTCGTTTTCGATCGTAACGATGACTTTTTCCATTGGCATCGATGTCTCCTCGCAAAAAAACATCAAGTTTCATTTGTAGAATCTTGACTTCGCCCGGCGGTAGATTTAGCCTGAAATTGTAAAATTCTGGTTGCCTTTGTGCACCTTGTAAAGGAAATATTATGGCGAAGAAAAAACCAAGCAATAATACGTCTTCGAGACGATCTAGCAAAGTCAATGTTGACAGGCTTCCAGTCTGGTCGGCCCCACAAGCGCAGACCGAGTCAATTGATAACTTCGAGAGTCCAGAAGACTTAGCGCTCCCAATGACCACGGGCCGCATGCTGGCCAGTGTCCCAAGCTCTGGTGCGGAAGCTTTCCAAACGACTTTACGAGAGGTGCAAGGCAAATGCGGAATGAAGGACATTTGCCATTCTCACGACTTTGATGGTGCGATGGATCTCAATCAAGCAGATCAGGCAGAGATTGCCATCTTTGATGACCTAAGCGTAGCTGTCCTGAGCACGGCCGATCCAGATCAAGAGCGTGCTCTGGTAAGAGCTTCTCGCAGCAGTGGTCTAATTCTGGAAGCCGAAAGATGGAACTATAGCCAAGATGGATTTGAAGAAGACTTGATTCCTCGTGAGCCTGAACGCTTCGATCCTGGATCGCTCGAGACGCAATTGGACTACCTTAAAGGATACCGAGATGGAATAACCAAGGTCATTCGAAAGCTCGAAGAACGTGAGCAGCACGAATCTTTTCAGGGAGGTTTTCAGGAAGCTGCCAACTTCTTCGATTCCTCAGATGCAACTTGGGGCCTTCAGGCGACTGGCGTGCTCGGCACGATGTTGTCTGGAACTGGAACAAAAATCGCTGTCCTCGACTCCGGTGTTCACATGGGTCATCCGGACATTCAGAGTCGCGAAATTCCGATCGCAACGGAGACCTTCATTCCGGACCGAGTACTAGATCGCTTTAGAAACGTTATTACCTTGGACGATACCAACGCGGACTCTGATGTAAGTGGGCACGGAACACACTGTATAGGAACAGCAGCGGGAACGAAGACTCCATTATCTGGAGCGCGCTACGGGGTTGCCTCCGGTGCGGAAGTATTTAGTGCCAAAGTATTATCGGTAATACCCGGCCAAACCCGTGCCGCTGGAACCGACCAGTGGATTATGGCAGGAATGGAAGCGGCGATAAAACGAGGCTGCAACATCATTTCCATGTCTCTAGGAAGTCGAGTCGCACGTGGGGTGGGGCACTCTACGTCCTACCAGAAGATTGCTCGAGACGCATTAAATCGTGGAATTCTCATTTTCGCAGCTGCGGGGAATGATAGCCGTCGAGATGCGTTTCGACCAAGGATTCTACCAGTATCTAGTCCGGCGAATTGCCCTAGCATTTTGGCAGTTGGTGCAGTCGTCAGTCAAACTTCCGCCAGTGGCGTACACCGCCTGGCGCCTTTCACCAACCGCTTCCTCAACACCGGCGGTGGCGAAGTTAACTTTTGTGCTCCAGGGTTCAATGTATTGTCGAGTCATGTCTCCTCGCAGATCAAGAAATTAAGCGGTACACGCCAAGCAACGCCACACGTCACCGGAATTGCAGCACTAGTTCGCGAAGATAAGAACCTCGACGGTTTGCCGCTCTTTCACGAATTGGTAAAACGATCGAAGAAACAGGGCCATTTTGATGATTATGGTCGTGGCTTAATACATGTTTAGAACGTATCAGCCTATGAACTTACCAACATCGCAGCAAAGGAAGGCAAGTGAACGAGGCAATAATCAAGGGCGAAGACGGAGTTTGCCGCTGCTGGTGGTGCGGTAATGATCCACTTTACATTCAGTATCACGACGAAGAGTGGGGAAGGCCTGTCACAGACGACAGGCGTTTGTTTGAGAAAATCTGCCTCGAAGGATTTCAAGCAGGTCTAAGCTGGATCACGATCCTGCGGAAACGCGAGAGTTTCCGGGAAGCTTTTCACGATTTTGAGTTTGAGCTTGTCGCCCAAATGACCTCTCGCGATGTTACACGACTACTCAAAAACGAAGGCATCATCCGGCATCGTGGAAAGATTGAATCCGCAATCAATAATGCAGAGTTTGCCATCGCGATGGCCGAAGAATTCGGTTCGCTTGCCCGGTACTTCTGGAGCTTTCAACCCAAGACTTCGCCAACGCTGGGAAATAAAGCCGATGTTCGGGCGATCACCGAAGAGTCCAAAGCACTAAGCAAGGACCTGAAAAAACGCGGCTGGAGGTTCGTAGGCCCCACGACTTGCTATGCCTTCATGCAAGCCATGGGAATGGTCAACGATCATTTGCGAGGCTGTTTCGCTTGGAAAGAATGCAAGAAGCTGCTACGCAATGTTGAGATTCCAGGTTAGATGTCGCAATACGTTAGATTCCTCGCGTGAGCTCTAGGTTATTCGATGGCGTGGGCTTGCAGGTCTTCAAGATCCAAGAACTCGAGGGATGAGATATGCGTCGCCTCCAAGTTGACTTTGGGCGCCATTCCGGCTTCAAACGCTTCTTTCCAGCGCAAGACGCATAGGCACCAACGATCGCCTTCTTTGAGCCCCGGGAACTCATACATCGGCATCGGAGTCGACAAATCATTGCCCTTCAGTTTGGAGAAACGCAAGAAATCCTCTGTCACTTCGGTGCATACAGTGTGTAAGCCTGTATCATCAGCTCCCGTGTTACAGCATCCGTCTCGATAGAATCCAGTCATTGGGTCTGTGCTGCAAGTTTCTAAATCTGTTCCGAGTACATTCTTCGCCATGATGCCGATTTGTCTGTAGGGGTGCTTTTGCAGAAGTTGATCCGAATCTGGATCTAGCCATTAGACTTTTACTATAACATTCTCACCTTTCGACAAGGTGGACCAATGAAAC
>JBCCEO010000586.1:0-5434 GCA_039030255.1 Planctomycetota bacterium
GTCTTCTACAGCGTCTGCTTCTGTGTCTACCCCTCTGTGGATGGCTTTCGGATCTGAGCGGCCTTTATCGATGAGAACTCCGCTGCTGGAACAGAATTGAACATCGAAGTCCTGGATGAAGACACCAGCGATACGCACACTTTCGAAATACTTGGCCAATCCCAAGCATGGTTTGAAGTGAAGCCGGATTCCACGGGCCTGCAGGTCGCCGAGGACGCCGTGATTGACTTTGAATCCAACTCCACGAACCTCCTGGAGATTCGAATTACCGACTCAGGCGGAGCTGATGTGAGCGGAACCATCACTGTGACGGCCAACGACATCAATGATGCTCCTCAAATCGACGTTCCAATCCCAGATATGGAAATCGATGTGGATACTCCGTTTACCTACACCGTGCCATTAGAAACCTTCTCGGATCAGGATGCAGGTGACAGCTTGATCTATAGTGCGACTAATGGCACCGGATTCTCGTTGCCAAGCTGGATCAGTTTTGATCGTAACACCCGATCATTCTCTGGAACGCCAAGCTCCGATGAAGTGGGCGATCTCGAAATCCGCGTCAATGCGATAGACACCAGCAGTGCAATCACATTTGATCTTTTCACCTTGACGATTGTCGGGGACGACAGCTGGCACAATAGCGTGACACCAACCGATGTATCCGGTGACGCCAATACATCGGCAATTGATGCGTTGATCATGATCGATATTCTCAACACAATCGGTGCCTTCGAAATCGATCCCAACCAGCAGTCGACCTTGGGCTTTGCCGACGTCAGCAATGATGGATTTGTGTCCGCCCTTGACGCCCTGCTTGTGATCGCCTTCCTGAATACACCTAGTGCCGAAGGTGAGTTTGCAGGCGAGACTCTGCGGCTAGACTCGGCCTACGTGGACTTCATTTTTGACGAAGTCGATGAAGAAGAAAACGACTCGCTGCTGCAGCGCCTTGCAATCGACATCCTCGGGCGCTGAATTCCGATGGCAGTGACTTGTCTACTCGGCTGTGGACCGGTTATCGGCTAACACCAATTCAAGACACGAAGTCGGGCTGACGTATTCCAAGCACGGTCAGAGAGGTAAACGGCTCTGCGAGAGGATTCATGAATAGAATCTTCACGACCTGTGCGCTTTTACGCCAGAAGCAGCTTATTGCGGCTGGTCTGTCGTTAAATTTGAATTTCCGCTTGTATCTTGTGGTCAATTGCGCTGCTCCCATCTCGCGGCCTATTGTTGCATCGCTACACTTTCCTGTTGGTCTGAAATCTTGAGGCGGAAATAGATCGACTTGGTATTTGAGATGGATAGTAAATACATCGCGTGGCCATTCTTCCACATTCTCTTCGTATGCTTTGCATGCCCGTTCGCCAGCGCGAGTAATAGCGACAATCTGCAGCTGCCCCGAAAAGTTTCTGCCGAGGAATTTCGTCGACTGACTCCAGGTTCCGGAGAATTAGTTTCTTCGACGGCCACCGTCTGCTACCAAGATCCTCTATGGAAGTTTCTTTTTCTGACTGATCAAGGACACGGTGTATTTGCCGATCCTGTGCAAGGATCCTACAAAGCCGGCGACCGTCTGCAGATCACAGGCAGGGTCGGCAACGGGCACGGCGTACCCATTTTCCGAGCAAACGCCTCAATCACAAAAGTAGGGCATTCCGATCTACCCGCGCCCGAAACGGTGGATTTGTCTGACTGGGATTGGGACAAAGGCTTTACCGATGCCCGCAACACGGGGTGGGTTGAACTCGAAGGAAGCGTGGAACAAATCACTTTGATTGACAACTCCACGAGACTGTGGTGCCGAGCCAAGAATGGCCTCTTCGCTGTGAGCATCGCCGAAGCAATGACACCGCGGGAAGCCTGGGAACTCTACGGTTCGAGAATCCGAATTCGAGGCGCGTTAGGCATCTTGCTCAATCGGCAGAACCGCGTTCACGGACCACTGCTGCTGACCCAAAACCGATCCATGCTGGAAATTATTGAGTCCACGACTCAGTCGACTTTTCCGGAACTAGCGAGCCAAAGGATCAGCTATTCCCAAGCAGACGAGCACGGTTCGTTTTGCGGCGTCGGCCAAGTGACCCTTACCTCGGAAGGGAGCATGTTTGTCGATGACGGTTTTGCCGCTCGTGAGATTGAAATCGTTTCCTGTTTCGAAACCCCCACTGATTCATTTGTCGAAATGTTCGGCAGCACCGACTCGCAGGGGAGCTGGCGAGCCCATGTGATTCGCCTGCGTAAACGAACGCTTGAAATTTGGCCAATGAAGCTGAAGATCGGAGAATTATCAGAGAGCCATCTTGGACGACGCATTTGGATTCGAGCGATCGTCGAATCTTATGCCCCGAATGACTTCCAATTGAACCTGAGCGAAGAGGGGGCCTTGGCCCAACTCCTCTTGCCACAGCAGGCCGGTAGCGACGTGCGTCATTTGCGGCGACCAACCCTCGATTCTCCTTCGCTGGATCTCACCACGGCCGAAGAAATAGACGTTTACGGAGTTCTTAAAAACTTTGATAACGGGAACCCAGTGATCGTCGCCGTCAGCCAGGATGATATACGAGTGCTCAGCCGTCGCTGGGTTCTTACGCCTTACAACTTGCTGAGTCTATTAGGGATTCTCGGCGTTTTTCTAATCGCAATTGGAGCCGCTGTACTCTTGCTACGCCGTCAAGTTGCAGCGAGAACACAAGCCCTCTCAGACCTTGCAGCCCAACTTCGCGCCTCCTACGACTCCGTGGAAGCCGGGGTTGTAGCAGTCAGCGAGGACGGCACCTTGCTTACTGTGAACGAACGAGCCAACACGATTCTTGGGGCAAAGCTTTGTCCAGGGGATTCTGCCGCGGAATTTGTACAATGCTGGGCCGAGAAAGCAGAAGACCCCGCCAACATTTTTGAGATGGCATCCGCCTTCCGGAGTGAGCAAGAAGAGCCGTCTTCTTGCGAAGTTTCCTTAACAGGTGGAAACGGCAAACTGCGTTTGACACTTGCTCCCATCAACCGACAAGGGAGACATATCGGAAACTTGTGGGTCATGCATGATGAAACTCAGTTGCAGACACTCCAAGCAGAACTATTCCAAGCACAAAAAATGGAGGCCATTGGAACGCTGGCCGGTGGAATCGCACACGATTTCAACAACCTGCTCACTGCAATTATCGGCAACCTCCAGCTGATGAGCATGACGGAGCCAGAAGACGAAGAAATCCAATCCTATATTGAGCAAGCCGAGGCCGCTTCCATGAGCGCCGGCGAACTCGTGCAACAACTCCTGGGACTCAGCCGCAAGACGAATACCCGACGTCGAGTTGTCGATCCAAACTCGATCGTCAGCAACATTCAAGCCTTGCTCAGTCACGGTCTAGATTCCAGCATCCGTCTTCGTTTTGATAATGCAAGTGACTTGCCCTCAATTCACGTAGACCCGACTCAAATTGAACAAGTACTACTCAATTTGTGTGTCAATGCGCGTGACGCAATGCCCGAAGGTGGGCGGATCCTGATCTCAACCGATCATGCAACACTCCATGGCGCTCGGGCAATCGTCATCAAAGTTTCCGACTGCGGGGAGGGAATTCCGACGGAAATTCAAGATAAGATTTTTGAACCTTTCTTTACGACAAAGGAAGTCGGCAGCGGAACAGGTCTTGGACTGGCAACCTCCTTCAGTGTGATTAGCCGTCATCATGGAGACTTGCGTTTCGATTCAACTCCGGGAGAGGGCACGACGTTTCTAATTGTCCTACCGGCAGCGTCGGCTGAAGACCTCTGCAGAGAAAAACTAAAGCCTCAACTGGAGTCCTTAAAAGGGCAGGAGACGATACTAGTCGTCGACGACGAATGGGTTGTTCGGACTGTTGCTTCCAATCTGCTTCACAGTGGTGGATATAGAACGCTGGAGGCAAAAGACGGTGAAGAGGGCCTTGAAGTGCTTGCCAGCGAACATCCCCAAATTGATTTAGTCCTGTTAGACGTCACCATGCCTCGCATGAGCGGCCACGAAACGCTACGTCGCATCCGCGAGTTATACCCCACGCTGCCAGTCCTCATGTGCAGCGGCTACGATCTCACCAGCAACGTCGATACAAGCTTCGAGAATTTTGTCCCCAAACCTTTTTCTGCTTCCAGCCTCTTTGACGCCATCCGCCGAACCCTCGACCAAAGATCTCTTTCCACCGTAGGTTAACATCCCCGAACAGTCGGCCTGCCGTCCGACGATGTCCAATCAACGGCACGCAGACTTGTTGCGAGCTCACTGAGAGCGGGCAGCAAACTCTCGGACCAACCTTCGATCAGCGAACTTGCGAACAAATTTGCTGGCTTTGAAACTCCCGAGGGCGTATCAAGCTCGGCATCGGCGCCGTGCGTTATCGCCTCAACCAGATTCGCATGCAGGAGATCTGCAGGAACGCGCTCGGTTGGCGCCGAGGCGGCCTGCATTGCCGAGCACTGGATGAGAGTGGCCAAAGCAACGACGCGGTCCACGTCCTTGGGCAAATCGCAGCAGCGTACTTCGACCGTTCCGTAACGCGTCGGTCGGACGAAATAGTACAGATCTTTCAAGACCTCGATCCGGCCAGCGCGTCGCAATAACTCAATGTGCTGATTGAAGCGCTCCCAAGAACCAAACAGTCTCGGGAAGCCTGAGGTCAAGAACTGGAAGGCCCAAATGTTGGCTCGCTCACTAGCCAGACCATGAGAGCGTCCAGCGATAGCTGGCGAGTTGGCGCTAAGTGCGACCAGCAGGGGAACATAGCTATTCAAGCTATCGACGACAGGAATCGCCGCCGAGCGTGCAACCTGAGTGTGTACATGCATCGAACATGTTGCCAAGTTGCGTGCTCGCAGCCCGTGACGACTCACGATGCTTCGCGAACGCGGACAATCGCGAATCATGGTGGTATCAAACTCCCAGTCGGGCAACGTTGCGACCCAAGCAAGCTTGGCTCCAAACTCGGCGGCAGCTTTACTGGCCGCCCGCTGAAACTGCATTAGCTGCTTTCGATGATGTTCTGGGTTCAAGCTGGGCGTCGTCGCAAACTCGATTTGGCATTTTAGGAATTCTCCCGTGGTCTGTTGCTGAAGTTCTTCTGGCAGACTGCGATAGATTGCCTCAAAGCCATCGACTGGCTGGTTCGTCTCTTGATCCACGATGAAGACTTCAACTTCGATGCCGAACTGTGCTGTTGGAGTTTCCTGAAAGCACTGCATGAGTTGACTTGGGCTGAGGCAAACGTCGGGTTTGCTAACGATCACCTCTTCACAAGGATCACTTGGAGTAACAACAAGCATGATTATCTCTCCGTATTCATTCGCTTTTTTTCGTGAGCGCAACGAAGTATCGAAGTTGCTCCTCGCTGCGATTCACTGGACGAATCCAGACAGGCAATTAAGCAGCCCCGTTCGACTCAAAAATCGGAGAAAACAA
>JBCCEO010000587.1:0-5390 GCA_039030255.1 Planctomycetota bacterium
CATTGCACACCTGCGCAAGCAGTTGCAGCAGCAGGCCATCAATGCAGAAGCTGCCTATCCCACCATTGAACCGCTCAAGCGATCGCTGCTAGCCTTTCAATCTGATCCAGAGTATCGGCTCCAATGCTACGAAAGGCTAGCAGTAAAGTCACCCGCTACTGTAGTTGATGGATTGGATCTACTCGCCGCACAGTTTAATCTCCCGGTATACGATAGGCTAGGCGGCCTTTTGAATGGTCGCGAAATGGCCTCCGAGAATGCGAAGTCACTCCAGCAAAAACAGGCGGACCGGAAGGCATTGATAGAACGGATCAACAATCGCTTCTCTGGCAAGAGTGATACAGCCATGAGTGCGATTCAAAGCAACAAAACGAGGGTTTCGATTGCAGCTGAGTTGAATCGTCGGCCCGAACTCGCAGCGATGAATCAGGCATTAAGAAGGACAAAATTGGTAGAGCAATTCCAATTGGAGGGAATGGCGGCAACAGTGTTTGTCCCGAGGACAGAACTCCTGGAGTCTGCCAACGCAGTTCATTCGGACTCTCAAGCGTTGGAAGATCTACTGAAATATCACATCGTCTACGGTGAGTTAACAGATGATTGGTTTGAAAAAGGAGAATCGGTTGTCACTCAGAGAAAGCTAGCCAACAGATTCTCAGAGGTCAGCTTATCGTTCGATGAAACGGGAATCAGGCAAGTCAATGGCAAACAGATTCTGAGTACCATTGAGGCGACCAATGGCAGGATTTGCTTCGTTGACGGCATTCTTGATCCTGCATCGGCCCCTAGTGGTGAGGCCGCTAACTTTTCTCAGTTGCTGCGTTCGCAAGCAAGATATCAGATGATGGCGGAAGTGATGGAATCTCCAACTGTCATTGAGGCTCTCTCGAAAAGTGAAGCGGTCACTGTACTGGCTGCTCCCGATAAGACACTATCCAAAATTGAAGGCGGTCTGGAAGGGAGGGCCGCGTACGCGCTTGAGCAATTGATTATACCCGAAGTCAACAATAGCCATCGCTTGAAGAAAGCATCTACCGGGTGGCTGTTGCCTCTTACGGATGGTGGCCCGACGCGTGGATGGGCGGTCCGGTCCACTCCTCCTGACTCCGGATTCAAGCTCTTTCAAATTGGCCCCGAAGGGCTGCCTTCGAGGGAGGTCGCGGTGGTAGAGAAGGATATCGAGGCCACCGGCGGATTGATTCACCTTATCGAAGAAATTCCAAGTACGCCTTCAATGACGCGCGGAGGCTTGTTGGAGCAAAACGTATGTCGAGAAATCCTGAAATCAGCCCTCGAGAGATGTGAAATTCGGAAATCGCGCGGCGAAGTGGATTCAGCAATTACAATCCTGAAATCAGTTCACGAAGGACAAGCAGCTGCGACCTACGATACCGCGGCAATTTGCAAAAGCTATCTCGAAGCCAACCTCGACAACGGAGAACTACCCGACATCGTACCCGCTCATATATTCACCATTTTGAACGCAGGATTTATACGCGGGCTATCGACGGACGCGAAGGCCCCAGATGCAATACTTCATTCGTACCAGACTGCGATTGAACTTGCAAAAGCGATGCTTGAACCAACGACTCTCGCCGGTGCAAGTAAGAACTCTGCTGTGAAAGGGCTTTCCGACCGACTCGATTCGTACCGCACTGCGGTCGACCTGGAACGATTAACGCTTCGACTACAGGGGCTCCCCGACAAAGCTTGGCTTGGAGACCGAGATCTATTTTTGCGAAAGGTTAAAGCTTTCTAAGCAATATGGATACATCTTGTTCGCAACGAATTTACTCTTATTCGAAGCATTGATAATCGCACTCACGCGGATAGCGCCGCGAGGAGTTTCCCCCACCCGAATCGGCGACCGAAGTTTGAGTTAATCGGAACAGCAGTTGCATCGAAGACAGGCCGACGGCCATTAGGTCCCTTCAAAACTCTATCGCAATTGCATGATCATGCTTCTTCGGTGATCAGAAACAGCGGACCGGTGAGTGTTTACTTGGGAAGCGTCGTTTTCAAAATTCTACGGCCGCAAACATGCTCAGGAAGTATTCGATCTGTGCCACATAATTGCGCCAGTAAGCTACTCGGTTGCTTTATTCGAAGCGGTCTTCATCTGCTGAATGCTTAAGTTCTACAACGAGTGCGGTAGGGGCGGATTGCGTCAGTTGTGCAACCAGGAATCATGGAGCTCGCGGCGCTGGAATTAGGTCGACTGTCTGAGAACAAGCAGACAAATCAGTCCGACAAGTACTGCGACAAGAAAAAACGACACTCGCTTCCAAAAGAGCGCAGGATCTCGTTCAATCAACGGAGGGATATTTAAGAATTCTTGCCGAGGATTCCGCAAATCGTACAGGAACTCAGAAATCTCCCAGTATCGATGGTTGGGATTGGGATGAACGGCTTTCCGCAAAGTCTCGTCGATCCATCGCGGGAGTTCACGATTGGGATGCGTTGCTGATTTGTATTGGACGCGATATTGCCCAACTTTTGTTCGAGCCTGAGCCATCTTGGCACCGTAGGGAAGCTCACCAGTGATTAATTGGTAAGTAATTACGCCCAAAGAATAGATGTCGGATGCGGTCGTTCCAGGTTCTCCAAGCAAGTACTCCGGCGCCATATATTGATGCGTACCCAAAGCGTTCTGACGTGGCAGCAGCGTCGAATTCTCGAGCAATCCAGCAACTCGAGTCGACCCAAAATCGATAATGGTAATCGTTCCGTCTGCGTCGATCATCAGATTCTCAGGCCGCAGATCTTGATGCAGCATCTCGAGTCGGTGGAAGGACTGTAAGCCTTTGCCAATCTGCTCCACCATTTGCCGCACGGTTTCGAGTGAAGGCGCTTCATGGTCACGCATCCATTGGCCGAGGGTTTGACCTTCGATATACTCTGTGACACTATACAAATAGTTGCGTTTGCGGTCCTCCGTAAATCCATTTACGACGTGCGGATTGTTAACTCTTCGAGCAATCCATTCTTCTGTAACGAAACGCTCGAGATGATCTGAATCGCTTTGCATCTCGACCGCAGGGATCTTAATGACGACTTTCGTCTTTGTTTCCGTGTCGGTCGCCATGTACACATGACTTCTGCTGCTCGCGTACAGTTGTCGCAAAATCGAGAATCCATCGAAGTTTGCCCCAACCTTCAATGTCGATGGAAACGGCATCTCAGTTAATGATTGCTGCAGATCCTCCAGCGTCTGCTTGGGCAGTGCATCAATGCGTATAATTTGAGCCGTAAGGTTATCTTGGCTACCGCGCTCAATCGAGTATTCGACGATGCTCCGGCAAACATCATCCAGCTCATCCGTCGAGTTTAAAAGCTCGCTTAGGATGTCAGAGTCGAGCGATTCGTACGCTCCGTCTGTCATAAATAGAAACCGGTCTCCAGCCGCCAAGGCGAAGACTTCGTTATCAATTTCGACGTTAGGCTCAAAACCCATCGCCCTTGTCAACAAGGTCTCTTCTTGTGCCACCGAGACGCGATGATCTCGCGTTAGCAGTTTAAGCTCACCATTGCGACATCGATAGATTCGGGAATCGCCAACATGGAATAAGTGGGCCGATGCGGATTTGAAAATCATCCCTGAAAACGTACATACGTAACCACGATCTTGCTCGTATCGAAACTGACTCTGCCTCGTTTGCGCATAAAGCCACGAATTAGTGGCGTTCAATACACGCTCTGCCGACGTTCGAACCGTCCAGGCTTCAGGAGTGCAATAGTAGTCTTCAAGAAAAGCCTTTACGGCGGTCTCACTCGCAACTTGACTAACCTTGCTGCTACTTATCCCGTCAGACAAAGCAACAGCAATGCCCTTGGATTCTATGAGTTGATCCGATGGAACAATTGCACCATGGCAATCTTGGTTTGTTTCCCTTTGACCAGCAGTGGAGAATTGCCCAATGCTGACTCGCAACTGATGAAGCTTGCTCAACGGAATTCCCCCGATCAAGGATTCCGGAATTTTCGGGCCTGCATTTTGGTGGCAAACCAGAAAATTGCTTGAGAATCGTCCATCTACGCCAACCCCTTGCAGCTCTAGGCCGCTACGCGCTCTTCAGAGGACACCGTAGGTTGTTGGCGCTTTGGCCCTGTCCGAACATGGGTTGTGTACAACATAAGTCCTGTGAAAGTAATTCCCCCGACTAAATTTCCGACCACCGTCGGAATCTCGTTCCAAATGAAGTAGTCTCCAACGGAGAAACCTCCACCCATCATCAGCGCGGAAGGAAACAAAAACATGTTTACAACAGAATGTTCGAAGGTCATATAAAAGAAGAGAAGGATTGGCATCCACATCGCGATGACTTTCCCGCTGACATGAGTCGAAATCATGGCTCCAACGACCCCCATGGAAACCATCCAATTGCAGAGAACACCGCGAATGAACAAAGTCAACATGCCACCCAAACCATGTGCCTTATAACCTACTGTTCGCGCTTCTCCGATTGTCGCGATCTTTTGCCCCACCGCGTTTGGATCTTCAGTAAATCCATAGGTGAAGATGACGGCGAACATGACGGCAGTTGTGAGCGCTCCGGCAAAATTCCCAACAAAGGTCAAGCCCCAGTTCCTGCCAATACCGGCCAGTGTTACTCCAGGACGTTTATCCAACCAGGCGAGAGGGACGAGCATAAATACACCGGTGAGCAGATCATAGCCCATCAGGTACAACATGCTGAAACCAACCGGGAATAGCAGTGCACCGATTAGCGGATTTCCGGTGTTTGTAGTTATCGTAATTGCAAAAGCCGCAGCAAGCGCGAGTGTTGCACCTGCCATGAATGCGCGGATCAGCGTATCTCGAGTCGACATGAAGACTTTCGCTTCGCCCGCGTCGACCATCTTGGTTACAAATTCAGTGGGGGCTAAATAGGACATCGAGCAGATACTACCTTAATACATTGAGAATTAAACATCACTCACCAAAAGAGCATTTCCGAACATCGGAATCATGAGTGTGCGAAATCTGTCCGCAAGATGATCTACCAGAATGAGAGGCGACTGATGATTACCGAGCTGACGCAAGGAGGAGTAAACTTTTGCGATGACTGAGCAACATCTGTGCCAAGCAGGGACCAATCGAAAAGGCGGGTGAAAAGACCTCAGACATTCACCTTGGTCCATTTCACATGCCCAAATTTTGGTCATCGTGCCCAATCAACAAGCGTGCGAGCGTCGGTTTTGTGGCGCGTCGTTTGGAAGAATATCATGTGTGCGGCAAAAGTTTTTTTCATGGGTTGTTTGAATTCCAGTGCGGATAGCAGCAGAATTCGAACTTGGTCTGTGCCCGAATTCCTCCTTGCTTATTGCATTGAGAGCGACATTAGTTGCCCAAAAAATAGGATTGGCTTTGCAAGGCAGAATTATGCCCG
>JBCCEO010000588.1:0-5388 GCA_039030255.1 Planctomycetota bacterium
CTTCGTATGGACGCCGGCGGAATGATTGGCCGCGCGGATGCCCCCAATGGAACGCCGGATTCAAAAGCCGACGCGAAAGATCTTGAAGTATCTACCCTGGCCGCGCAAGCCGCGAACGGTATCTACGTTCAAGAGCTCTCCGCGGGCGGCGATTTAACGATTGGCCAAGTCGACGCTCTGACTGTAACAGTTGATGTGAATCGAGTTCGATTCAATAGCACGACTACAAACGTTCAGTCCACGGAAACACTTGCTGCGCTGGATGATCTTACTACGACTGCGGATGGACCGATCAAGGTCAATGTTTCTGGTGGCAGTTTGACGGTCAACGATGGGATGGACTCAGACGGCGTCGGAGTTTCGGCGGATGGAATAGGTGACGTTCTTCTTCGCGCCTCGGCGTTGGCAGATTTTAGTACGGCCATTGAATCGGAAATGGGTTCCATTCACATTTGTGGAGACGGGGTTGAGTCCGATTCTGTGATTCGCGCTGGTAGCGACGGCTCAATTCTTATTGACTCAAGCCGACACATCACTAGTGCAGGGCTTGAAACTGAGAGCGGCAATATCATTGCAACTGCTGTAACGGAGTTAAGTTTGCTAGGAGGCATCACGAGCGATAGTGGGAGTCTGCTTGGGCATGCTGATAGCGGCCTCATAGTCTTCGACTCGGTGGCAAATGTCGGGGGCAACATTCTGCTGACAACAGCGGTTAACATTTTGATGAGCCCGACGTCCACGGCTCACGCAAACGGCGACGTGGTGTTGAGTGCTGGCACTAGTACGAATGAAGGAAGGATTGAGTTAGGGCAGCTTGTTGGCAGAAACATCGCTTTGGAAGCATCCAGCGACATACTCGATATCAACGGCTCTCTGGCCAACATAACCGCTGAGCAACTCAAGTTAGTCGCTGATAGCAACGGAAACTCGAATGGTCATATTGGCACAGCCACTGATGCGTTAGAGTTGGCTGTGCAGCAATTGGCTTCGACTAGCTTTGGTGGAACACATCTTCTTCAGTTGGCCTCTGGTGGCGATATTGTCATTGGCGAAGTTGAACCCGTGACCATTACCGGTGCAACATCTGTGATCAACTTCAATAGCACCTTTGCTTCTACTTCGATCAGTCAATCGACGACAGTGCTTAGCGATATTAGCGTGGTTCAACCAACAAATGTGGGCGAAAACGCTGTTACTTTGATACTTGAAAATGGTTCAGTGACGATAACGGATGGAGGTGATTCGGACGGCCTTGGCATCGAAGTTTCGGATCGCGGCAAAGTCATGGTTGCTACGCTTCAAACAGGCGATATCGCCCTTCAAACAGGAATCTCAACGGCAGATTTGGGAGGCATGGATGGCGAAATCGAGTTGCATGCGGCGGGCTGGATTGACGAACTTGCGAGCGCCAGCGGTAGCGGAAATTCTGATGCTTTCCTGGCTGCAAATCATTTGATACTTTCTGCCGGTGAATACGCTCACTTGCATCGAGTCGACGTGGACGAGTTGACGGCGCGAGTTGAAAGGAATGGGCTGCTTGATTCTTCCTGGCAGCAAACGAACCTAAATGCTAACGAACGTGGCGACGATTTTCTCGAGGCCTTGGAGGCAAATCGTATTGCGACGGCACAACAGAATGGTGTGATAACAGAATACGATCCTGCAGTAGCAGACAATCTGCTATCCGCGGTTCGCGAAGATTACGCAGATGTGGAAAGACAGTTCCGATTTGAAGATACGTATCAGCGTCAGTACGCTTTGTTCCTTCAGAATACCAAGTCGCTGCAAGTCAATGATGTGCAAGCTGGGACAAGCAACGCGCCCAATGTATATATCGAGACGATCGGAAGTGCTTCGGATCTCAATGTCGAAGGAGTTGTATCGACCTCGAGTGAATCGCCCGCTGAGGGGGGGATAGTCCTTGTCGCCGGAAACGATCTATCGCTCAACGGAACTTTAGCAACTCAGTCTGAAGTATCACCAGGAGTACTGCGTCAGCAGCTGATTCATACGATTGGTCGTGGATCTTACATGGATGCCGATGGCAATACCCAGGAAGCTCATCTGGATGCGATGAAGGTTGATGCTGGTGAAGGCGTTCCTCAAGGCGACTTTATCCAAACGACGACGGAGTTCGTTATTCGTGATCAGAACTTTGGGCTTTCTGCTGGCTCAGAAGATCATCGAACTCACGTGTTGCAACGCGTAGTTCTGCAATTCGGATTTGGGGGCGAGTCAGGGTTCAGTACCTATATTGGCTATGCGGATGGCGAGGTTCAGCAGTTTGAAGTGGCTGGTCAAGAAGGAGTAAGGACCAAGTCGCTTGATCAATTGGATGCCACCAATCTCCAAGCCATCGAAGCTCAGCCGGCCGGTTCTGCTACAACTGGAGAATTTACTCGTGCGACTGCCTATCGTGGCGATTTCTTAGATGCGAACCAGAATCTGCATACGAGGGCCATTGTTCGGCGGGCGGAAGATTTCTTCCTATTTGAGAACGCTGCTGCACCAGACAGCCGCGACATCAAGGATCTGACTTTCCAGTCTTTTGATATTTTGGGAGTAACCGCACTAGGGGCACAAGGTGCAACGGAGATGCCAACGGATCCGCCGCCTGTTCTGCCCCCTCCGACGGTCACCTTTGTCGTACAAGAAGTGGACACCCGTGCATCCGAGTTGCCGCAAGCCGAATTAGAATTGACGATTCCGCAAGAGAAGAAAATTGAAGTTGCGATCTATCGCGTCTTCTATGAAGACGAAAATTATGATGGTCAAGCCGATGATCAAGAGTTGCCGAATCCTGAGGAAGTCTCGTTAGCGAAAGACGTCGAAGAAGGTGAAAGTGCGCCAGGACTGAAGAAAGGGCAACGTGTTCGACTTGAGGCTATTGAGACGGATTCAGGAGGATCTCCAACGGCAGAAGATATCGCTAAAGCCAAGCGTCAATACCTTGATGATCCAACGCAACCGACCGGGGCCTACGCGATCATTGAGAAAGGCCTGGATGATGAAGAGTTGGTATTGGATGTCTTCTCGATCCGCGATTCTGAGGAAACTAAAGTTGAGCAAGCACCGCTGATCACGGATCCAGATGTAAAACAATCCACCAACGAACAACCGGTTGAACGCGGTGCTGAGCCTGATTCGCAAGACGAAGAAAAACAAGAGCCGGATCTGGATGATTCAAGCTTGAATGAGTCCACTGACTCTGGCCGATTCCAAAAATCGGACGCGACCCTTGTTGCGGCGGCACTAGTCTTTTTGCGAAATCGCGAGAGACAAGGTCAAGCAGGGGAATCCAAAGTGGAGTCAAATTTAGAAATTACCTCAGTTGGGTTGGATCGAAGGACGAGGCGATCTCGAAGACTAGCACGGCTACTTGGCAAGCGGAAACAGCAGGATTAATAAGCTGCGGAGGGTGTCCGTAAGGGCATTCACCAACGTGAGAGTGAAAATTGGAGTAGGATCATGGGTTATTGCCCAAGTTGTAAACATGAATACAAACCGGGTGCGGTTCTTTGCGATAACTGCGGAGAGCTTCTGCCGGAAAATCCTGAACCATTGCAAGATTCAGGGAACGCGGACACCATCGACTATGACCTCGATGGGGCATCTCTTACCGGCGAAAAAGGGCTTGCGGATACGCTAGATTTCGATGTAAATGTTGGTGAATCAGAAGAGGATATTGAAGCAACTATCGATCAGGATGTTACACCGGCGGGGAGCGCAGGTGTTGACGATACGATTGACTACAACCCGGACAATCCGCTGTTGGCTAAGGAGGATGTCGGCAGCGACGGGGAGCAAACAGTTGAGTTTGGTGTCGATATCGAAGACGAATCGGAAGGCGATGCAGAAACAGGGACTGTTGACTTCTACCCGACGATCCAAAATGACGGCTCCATTTCAGAAGAGTCTGTTGATGCCGACGGTGAATCCACCATCAATGTCGATGCAATGCCTGGTAGCGAAACTCAGGATTTTGGCACACTGGATCTCGAGGACCCCAAGGAAGTTAAATCAAAGAGCCCTGCCAAGGGCGCTGCGAATGGTGATGACCAGCAAACCTATGTAGCCCCAAGTGAAGGAACTCCTAGCGACCAAAGTCAGACGCTAGATGTTCCAGGGGGCGCGGACCTCGCGCGGCCAATCGGTGACAATCAAGATACTTTAGAGTTGCCTGCGGAATCGGAACAAGCAAATCCTGACAACGAAGCGACTCTGCAGGGAGCTGCGGATGGTGGGATCGAGCTGGATCTGGACGAAGAGGATCTTCAGCTGGCAGAGGATGGTGTTGACACCGCCGAGCTAGCACAGAATTCGGCCGACGACGGTAGCGCAACGCTCGACTTGCCGCATGACAACACCACGGCATTTGGCGGCGCGACGATGGAAATGGATTCCTTCGATACCGATCATGGGTCAGAGGCAGATCGACCAAGTGGATCTGCCGGGAAATTGCAGCGGATGTGGGAAGGAGTGGCCGGCAGCAACGCGAGCCCAATGGCCTCGTTGCAAGGCCTTGGGCAGCAAGCATCAGATACGATTTTTGAACGGGTCGCAACGCGTCGCGTGGCAGATGCTGGTCTAGAAATGAAGTCCATGGCGGACTACCAAATCGTAGACAAACTCGGCGAAGGTGCGATGGGAGTTGTTTTCAGCGCACGTCAAGCCGGTGTAGAACGTGTCGTTGCATTAAAGACAGCCAAGCCAAATTATCAGAAGAGTGATGAGACGCGGCGTCGATTTTTGTACGAGGCTCAGATTACAGCCGATTTGGGGCACTCCAACATTGTTCCGATCTATGAGTTGGGTTCAAGTGAAGAAGGCATGCTCTTCTATTCCATGAAGCTGGTTGACGGAACGCCCTGGAATAAAGCCGTGCAACAGAAATCGCGTGAAGAAAATATCGAGATCTTCATGAAGGTTTGCGACGCAATGGCTTTCGCGCATTCTAAAGGGGTCATCCATCGAGACCTGAAGCCAGAGAATACGATGCTTGGAACATTTGGTGAAGTTTTCGTGACCGACTGGGGGACGGCGATCAACTTAGAAAAGGACTCGGCAAACATCACGCGCGCCGTTGTGAAGGGAAGCAAGCATCTTGACGTAGACGACTCTTCAGGGTTGCGACCGGGCGATGCTATCTTCTTTACCAATGGCAAAGAATTGTTCGATCGGCAGGTGATTGACCATTTCGATTCGCAAAACACGAATCGACTTTACTTCAAAAAGCGTCTTTCCCGCGAGTATGAGCCAGGGAATGGAATGCGTATCACCAAACTGATGACGATGGCGTAAAAAAACATCTTCACGCCTGCAATACACATCGGATCACCAACGCGGCGGTCAAATTCCCTGAGCAACGCTTCGCGGCGCTTTGGCATC
>JBCCEO010000589.1:0-5372 GCA_039030255.1 Planctomycetota bacterium
CTTCGACAAAGCAGCGAAAGATTCGCTCCTCATTACCGTCGCTGGCCATTCGACGGGTGACTCCATCCGTTTCAATGATCCATAGGCCAAGGGATTCTTTTCCCCACATCAGATCTGGATCGAGGCTACCAACTAAAACGGCCGCCAGGATATTTCGATCTTCTTCCAGACGTTCCAGGAAAGATGACAATGCTTCCTGGAATTCTTCTTGAGTCGTCTGTGCATGGAATGGAAGAACAGATTGTGGCATAGCAGTGCTTTCCGGCTGTGGCTACTTGATTCGCGAGTTTGCTTTGGCTGGACCGTATTTTTTCGTAGAGCCAAACTTGGCGTTTTCGATTACATTGAATGTGAAGTTCTGTGAAGTGGCATCCTTGTGCTGATCCCCCTACAAGTTGCCCAGCAGCCTATTTTATTCGCTTCTCTCGCGCACGCCCTCCCCTGCCCATGTCCGACCATTCGCTGCTTGAAATGCAAGGAATCTGCAAGCGATTTGGGCCGACCATCGCTTTGGAGAATGTGGAGCTCGAAATCCAAGCGGGCGAAGTCTTGGCGCTGATAGGTGAAAATGGAGCGGGCAAAAGCACACTTCTGAAGACCCTGAGTGGTGCCCACCGAGCCGATTCAGGACGAATGACTCTTGCCGGCGAAGACTTCTCCCCATCGGGACCCGCTGATTCTCGCAAACGTGGCATTGCGATGATCTACCAAGAGCTGAACTTGGCTCCAGATCTTTCGGTCGAGGACAATGTGCTGCTTGGACAGCCAGGAACTGGCGGCGGGCTGCTGCTGCGATCAACACAAAGATCTCGCGTCCAAGAAGCCTTAGCCACAGTTGGACTGGAAGGCTTGAGCCCAACTGCGATCGTCGGCAAGCAATCCGTGGCTACACAGCAGCTAGTCGAAATCGCCCGCGCGCTAGCCTGCGATGCGAAGGTGATTCTGTTTGACGAACCCACGAGTTCTTTGCCTCAAAATGATGTAAAAAGGCTGTTCGAAATCATCAAACGTCTTAAGAATAATGGCATTGCCATCGTTTACATCAGCCACTTCTTGGAGGAAGTGCGCAGCGTGGCTGATCGTTACACTGTTTTGCGAGATGGGCACAGCGTTGGATCAGGCAAAATTGCAGATGTGACAGATCAACAGATCATATCGCTGATGGTCGGACGCGACGTCGATGACCTTTTTCCTGTGGCACCCCACACACCTGGTGAAGACTACGTCGAGATTACCAATCTCAGTGGCAATCCCTACCCATCGCCAACATCTTTCACACTTCGGCGCGGTGAGATTTTCGGCATTGCAGGTCTCGTAGGATCCGGAAGAACAGAAGTATTGCGCTGTCTTTTTGGCTTGGACACGGCAAGTGGCACGGTAAAAAAAGAGGACCAAACGATCCGCCAAGCGGTGAAGAGCCGGATGCGCCAGGGCTTTGGAATGCTATCGGAAGATCGTAAGACGGAAGGACTGGCACAAGACCTATCGATCGTTGAGAACATTACGATCAGCAATCTACGTCCCTACACAACACTTGGCTTTATCAATCTCTTTGAACGGAGTGTACGCGCCGCCGAGTTGATGCAGCAAGTCGAGGTCAAAGCCCACAGTGGTTCGCAGTTGGTTTCTGAGCTTTCTGGAGGCAATCAACAGAAGGTAGCCATCGCACGTATTCTGCATCAAGACTCCGATGTTTTACTGATGGATGAACCCACCAAAGGAATCGACGTTGGGACCAAAGCCGAAATATATCGCATGATGGGCGAGTTGGCCGACAAGGGCCGAACTGTGGTTTTTGTTAGCTCTTACTTGCCCGAATTGCTGGCAGTTTGCGATCGAATCGGAGTAATGGCCCGCGGATCGCTGCGCGAAGTCCGCGATGCGGCCGATTGGACCCAAGATGACATTTTGCAATGCGCTATTGGAATAGACGAAGGATCGTAATCAGTAACAGGCTCGGCAAATGAAAAACTATTCGAAGACAATTAGCCTCTTATTTCGGTCCCAACTGGGTGCAGTCCTGGCATTCTTAGTGATCGCACTTTGCTTCGCAGTCGCCGATTACTTTTACGGCTCAGGGAATTTCGTAGGCTTTCGCAACATGCGAAGCATTTCGCATTCGGCTGCCTTGATCGCAGTCCCAGCGCTGGGGATGACCATCATCATAATCGCTGGCGGAATCGACCTCTCCGCCGGTACCGCGCTCACACTATGCGGCACCGTCTTTGCTTCCATGCTCAAGTTTTCGCCGGTTACGAATGAGGCCTCATCCTTTGGTGGATACATCCTGATAGCCCTGCTAGTAACTCTTGCAACAGGATGTATTTGTGGACTCATCAATGGATTGCTGATTAGTACCACGAAGGTAGTGCCGTTCATCGTCACACTGGGAACCATGACGATATTCCTTGGCATTGGGCAGATTATTGCGCAGGAATCGACCGTTTACGCGCCACCCGAACACGTCCCACTGTGGCTACAAAATCTTTGCTACACGGGCAGCAACATTGAGAAATACAACTTGATTCGATATGTCCCAACCGACGCCATTTTGGCAATCTTCTTGGCCGTTAGTGTTGGTCTGCTACTGAAGTTCACCATTTTCGGACGCAATGTTTTTGCCTTAGGCAGCAGCGAACTTACGGCGAGACTCTGCGGAATCAACGTCTTTCTAACGCGCGTTTTCGTCTACACCTTAGCAGGACTATTCGTAGCGCTCGGTAGCCTGCTCTATTATGCCAATGTCAAGAACGGCAATCCGACCGACGGCCAAGGAATGGAATTAGATATTATCGCAGCGGTCGTTCTCGGCGGCGGAAGCTTAAGTGGAGGACGTGGCTCCATCCTGGGAACCATGATCGGCGCACTCATCATCGTCGTCATTCAAAACGGCTGTGACCTACTTCAGATTCCGAATACGGTCACTTTAATTGCAATAGGTTGCATCATTATAATCGCCGTCGTCGTCGATCAATTCCGCCAAAAGATTGAACCGAGCAAAGCTCCCGATGCTGCCGCGTAGCCCGAACATTGCGTCGTAATCTGTTGGAGTTGGGATTACTTCTTTTGCCGGGCCTTCGCCTGCTGCTCGAACTCGTCGGTGATGCGTTGCCATTCGTTCTGAAGCTCGCGAGCCTTGGCAGGCATCTTGAGTCGCAGATCATCCGACTCGGCACGATCGCTACGCATGTCGTACAGCTGCCAAGTCTCATTCTTGGCCGCGACCAGCTTGAAGTTTCCTTTGCGCAATGCGCGATTGCCTTCGTGCAGCCACCATAGCGTGCGTTCTGGATCGACGTCTGCAGCAAACGCGTCTACAAAACTCGCGCCGGGACTATCGGGCATCGGCTCCTCTTGAAACTCGCTCGGCCAGGAACCGCCAGCTAGTTCAACGACCGTATGCGGTATGTCGACCACGTGGCCAACCCGCTTCCGCAAACTGCCGCGCTCTTGGATTCCTTCCGGCCAGTGTGCGATCAATGGAGTTGCAGCACCGCCTTCGTGGACCCAAGTCTTGTGGCGCCGCATCGGAGTATTGGCAGCACTTGACCAGCCTGGTCCTAGACAAAGATAGGAACCGGCAGAACCTGGAGCTGCTTCCGCGTCATGACCATCGCCTCGGATCATGATTTCAGCACTCGCCCCATTGTCCGATAGGAACAGAATCAGCGTGTTTTCAAATTGCCCCATCGCCTTGACCTGAGCAATCACTCGTCCGATTTCTTGATCCATCTTGTCGACCATGGCGGCATGGATTTCCATCTTGATCGCCTGAAAGGCCTGTTGCTCCTCGGTCAATTCATCCCAGGACAATTCGTTGACGACTTCTTTGGCTCCCAATTGCTCCTTGGCCGGATCCGACCACTTGCGGTATGGCGGACCGATCTCTGGCTCGAGCTCGGAGAGTGTTCCACCGACGATACCCATGTCGGTCATGCGCGCAAATCGTTGCTCTCGAGCTTTATCCCACCCTTGATCGTATCGCCCCTTGTATTTGGCGATCTCTTTGGCCGGAGCATGAAGAGGAAAGTGCGGGCAATTGAAAGCTACATAATGAAAAAAGGGCGTGTCGGCGTGCGATTCGGCATGATCCTTGAGCACTTCGATTGCATGCTCGGCGATCCCTGTGGTTGCGTAGTAATCCGTTCCTGGTTCAATCGGCGGCAGCTTTTGGTCGTCGCGCGTCATCCGCTTGGGATGAAAGAACCGGTCGTGATCATCCATGGTGAAACTGTGATCAAAACCGTTGGCAATTGGCTTGCCATCAATATGCCATTTGCCAGAGAGATAGCTGCGGTAGCCCAGGGGCTTCAACAGTTTTGGCAGTAGCTGTGCCCAGGATGGACGTCCACCGCGCGTTCCTCCTGGTACGTTGGGAAGTGCATCCCGACCGATCTGCTGCGGATAGTAGCCAGTGAGTATGGCTGCCCGCGTTGGCCAGCATCGGGCCGTGTTATAAAAGTTCGTAAAACGCAGCCCGTTTTCAGCCAATTCGTCGAGTACCGGCGTTTCCACTTCGCCACCGTAGCATCCCAGATCGGAAAAACCTAAATCATCAGCCAGAAAGATTAACACGTTTGGCTTTGACGCGGATTCTTCGGCTTGTGACTCCTGGATGTCTGATAGAAACAAAGCAAGAATCGCAAGAACAAACATATGCCTCATGTGGCTATCTCCAGTTGGCTTAAGCGAGCAGCAGTTGGATTTTTCGCGGGAGAAGAATTCGATGGGAGAAGCCGATTCGGGGAACGCGACCAAAGATGATCGGTAACCAAATTCCGGCGACGTTAGCTACGGGTTATTGGAAGGATTCATCTTCGTTAGGAAAACTTCCATCGCGGACCGACTCATTATACTTCAGAACAGCATCTTCGATCTGCTCGGATAGATAAGCCGTCTTGCGTACGAATTTGGGCACCCGCCCTTGGGTCAATCCGAGCAAGTCGTATGTCACGAGGACTTGACCATCACAATATGGCCCAGCGCCAATGCCGATGGTCGGAACTTGAACAGAGTCAGTGATTTCTTTCGCCAAGTCGGCAGGCACGCACTCCATAAGTATCCCAAACGCTCCCGCCTCTTGAGCTGCCATCGCGTCGGCTCGCAAGCGATCTTGATCGCGCTGCACTCGATAGCCGCCAATTTGATGCACGCTTTGTGGACGTAATCCTACATGCGCCATCACGGGAATGCCTGCCGCCGCGAGAGCGTGTATCGTCTCTGCTTGTTCAGCTCCCCCTTCCAACTTGATGGATTGGCAGCCAGTCTCTTTTAAAATTCGTGCCGCAACCTCAAGCGTTGCTTGGACGCCGAGCTGCCCATGCGGAAAAGGCAAGTCTACCATTACCATTGCGCGTGAGGCGCCACGTACC
>JBCCEO010000590.1:0-5353 GCA_039030255.1 Planctomycetota bacterium
ACTTCGCAGCACTCAAACCGCTAGCTGCCTGTTCCGCGATAAAGCCCACCCACTGCTCCTTCGAAAACCGACTCTTACGTCCCATCAGAAAACTCCCAGACTAAATCAGGAGCTTAAAACACCAGTCAACACGCACTTCACAGTGCGCTTACGGACATTAGCATTCCGCTTCGCACGGCCCAAAAAATGTAGCCCACGAAGATACTTGAGGTGGCCGTGACAACCTGGCCACCCAGCAATTGCGTATAAGACGCATCTGTATGCTCCTGTTTGAACGCATCCAATTCATTGAAGTAAGCAGATCCCGTGTCGAATCCGGCCACTGATTGAGTGCCAAAATCCAGAAGTTGGTTTGAGACAACTTGTTTGCCAGTATCGCCCAGCGGTCGATCCGGGCTGTTAGAAGTGTAGGAAAAGTAGCGAAACCCAGAATTCCTTGGGAGAGAGGCTTGGCCTTGCGAACGGGTGGATTGGACATTCTCCCCCCCGGATTCGATAGAACGTTCCAACTGCACGCCGTTTCCGTTCACCCCTGGGATTCCGCCGATCATCCCGTCATCAAACTTCGGTGTCTGTGGATTTGGCCCGATCTGCTCCGGTTGCACTACTGCAGCATTGCCAATGTCGCTTTCCAAGTCGTCAACACGCTCGCCTCCACTTTCCGTTGATTCGCCCTCAATGGAACTGGGAAGCGTACTTGAACTACTGGCTTGTGATTCTGGCAACAGTACCGCTTCAATATCAATTGAAACCACAGCACTGCTACTTTGCGCGACGCCGTCATCTATCACGTACTCGAATGAAGTAAAACCGACAAATCCCTCACCCTGATATGTAAAGCTTCCGTCGTCTTGCACAGACAAGCTCCCTGCTCCGGGCTGACGGAGGATACGAACAGACAGATCCTCGCCGTCTGCATCCTGCGAAACGGAGAGCAGGTTCCCCGAGATTACTTCGCTACCAAATCCCGAAAATTCTTGATTGTTCGGATGCGTTGTATCGTTCACGGGAACGACCTGGACACTCAAGTTCATGTCCACGAACGCGCCTAGTGGATCAGTTGCCCGCAAGACGAATTCAGCAGAACCAAAATAGTCTGGGTTCGCAGAGAACGACAACGAATGGCCGTCCGTGAGGAAATCCGCCGTGACACTAGAATTATTCGAAGAAACCACCGCATAGCTGAGCTCCGTTGCCACAGACTCGTCATCTTCAAACCAGTCCGCAGCATTAGCAGCAAGGCTCTCATCTTCGTTGAAGAAAATTCTTGAAGGTGCGTCAGCCCGCAGCCTTGGGGCGTCGTTGCCATCAAGGATTGTGATTGCATGCGTTAGCTGATCGTCAGACGATATTCCTATCACTGGGTCGTCGACTTCAATCACGACCTCAAGACTGGAAGACGTTTCAAAATCAAGCAATGCTCCAGACCGAAGTATCAGCTCAGTCCCGTCGATATCGAACAAAGCTGCATCCTTACCAGATAGACTCATAGCGTTCGTACCTAGAGCATCGTCAATGATTGAGATGTCAGCAATCTTTATATCGGTCGTCGTATCCGCGAGTTCAGAGAGCTCAATCACTGCATTGGATAATTGAAGGGAAGGAGCCTCATTCACGTCGATGATGTTCAAAACATGGGCAGCCGAATCATCGGGCGAAGCGCCTACACTTGAGTCATCTACTTGAACAACAACCGAATAGCTACTTTTCACCTCAAAATCTAGCGCTACGTCGGATCGAAGATGCAACGAAGACCCGACAATTTCGAAGCTCGCGGCATCAGCTCCCGCGAGACTAAGTTCATTCGTCCCAATGGCATCATCATCAATAATGATGTTCGCAATCAATTGCGAGCTAGTAGATTCACCGTTCTCGAAAAGTTCCGAAACGGAAGTCGAAAGTGAGATACTCGGTGCTTCATTTGCATCGGTCAAAGTCAACGTGAAATCGATGGTATCTTCAACTGAGCCTGGAATACCCGGATCGTCTAGTTGAACCGTAAATCTATATATGTCCTTGGATTCGAAATCCAAACCGACACCCGCATTTAGAAAAACTTCCTGACCTGACAAATGAAAAAAGGATGCATCGTCACCCGAGAGCGAGAGATTATTGATTCCAACTCCATCATCGCGAATAACAATTTCGGCAAGCCTAATTCCAGCCGAAGTCGAACTGTTTTCTAGCAGGTTAATGTTCGCGTTATCGACACTTATTGAAGCAGATGCATTACCTTGCAATTGAAAGTTGTTTGAAAACTCTGAGGTATTCCCATTGGTGTCTATCGCGATCGCAGTCAGAAATTGGCCGACGGCTGGCTGTTGAGCCAGCTCAGTAACTTCGTATCCGCTACCGTTATGTTCGAAGGTTGCGACGTAGGAACCACCTTCCCCCCTAGAGTCTGTCGAATCTAGTGGTTCGCTTGCTGAATCGGCAGCCAGATAGACTTCGATTAAGTGATTGACTGTTCCTGTACCATTAAGGTTGATTGAGAAATCGTTTCCTAACCACTCAGCGTTAACGACGTCTGGTCGATCGAGTCCCTGATTTCCACGGCCTGTATTTGTACCATCAATGCCATCGACACCATCACCTCGGTTTAGCGTGAAAACTGAACCGTTGGCTAGATCAATCGATCGCTGATTGCCCTCGAAACTGTTCTTGGAAATACGGTTTTGAATCGACGGTGTACTGCTATCACCGGTGTCGCCGATAACAAGTACACCGTCGTAGTGATTATTGGATATGCGATTTCGAACTACTTCATTATTATCACCGAAGAGTCGTATACCGGCGCCTTCGAAAAACAAACCTGACCCTTTATTCCCATCGATTGTGTTCTCAGCAAATAGATTTCCGCCACCACCTCGATAGGTGTCGACCCCACCTCCCTGGTTGGATTGCACATAGTTGAACTGAAACAGGTTATCTTTTGAACCTTCACCAAAATTGACTCCGTCCTCAAAATGGTGCACCAGTGCGTTTCGAATGAAGACATTTCGTTCCACATTGGCATTGTCACTATTATGGAATCGTATTCCCGAGCGTGCATTGCCAGCAAAAACCGAGTCATGAACGGAGCCATTGTCCGAGTTGAGAATAAATGCCCCTTGTGAATTCCCTCCGCCGCTAACCGCATCAAGATTAGGGGCATTCGGAGCTACACCAACTAGAACTCGCTCTATCCGGTATTCGTTGGCGTCTTCGATAAAGATTTGCCCATTACCACCACCTCCGGTGTCACCAAAACTTCTAATTGCTAGATTCCTCAAGGTTGCTCGGTCGCCTTCAATTCTGATTCCGTAATCTGTGTCACTAGCCGTCGTATCAAGGGCTAATTCCGGTCCATCAATTCCCGCGAAAGTGAACTCGTCGCCAGTGCCAAGCCGAGCATCAGCGCCAAGTCCAACAGTAATCCCGGATGCAAAAATCGTTTGATTACTGTTTCGTTCTAGTTGTCCATCAGAAAAATCATAGGCCTGACCATCGATGGTAGTACCACTGTCGGTCAATATAGGAAGCAAAGAAATAATGTTCTGCTCCCAGTACTGACTGTTGCCTGTTCCCTGATTCGGATCAACCACTGGGACAAAGCGCATTGTGTTGTCACCGGCAATCGCATTTGAGTTCTGGATGAATTGGCGCAGAGTTCCTTGAATCGTACGATTATTGAAATTATCGTCATCATCGGCCGCATCATCGCCGAGCAAGTTGGTGACTACATTGAAGCTAAAACCAAAGTCGATATTTGTAATGTCTGAAGCAACGGCGACTGCTACCACATGCTGGCTATCCGTCAAAACGCCAGATTGACCGCCATCGGATACTCCCGCTTGCCGCCCCCCGTAAGCACCACTGCTGATGCGTGTTGTTGTTCCACCGCTGCCGTCCGCTACCAACGCAGTCTCAATTCCGTACGTTTGAACAGCCCAAACGTCGGTTACGCCAAAACCCGTATTGAAGCCCGCATTGGGCGTGAGAGTGGTGGAGGCTATGGCTACGAAATAGTTGCCAGCAGAGACATCAAATTCATACCGTCCATCCGCACCCGTAGTGGTTGACGCAATTTGTGTATCACCTGCATCAATCGTTCCATTGCCATTGTCATTAAAAAGGAATACCGTGGCGCCACCGATGCCCGGGTCTGAAGCGACGTTACTATCTCCATTCAGATCTTCGAAGACTGTTCCCGAGATCTGGTGCAACATCAGTTGCTGGTTCCAGCCCGACAATGACTTGCTTTCTAAGGCAATGGGACTCTCGATCGTCCCGGTCGCATACTCCAGCGTCCAATCGCCCCCGAGATTGGAGTGTCCAGTTGTGTTCTCGCTTGCAGCGACATCCGCATCTGTCGTCTGGGCGAAACGTTTTGCAAGCAGTTTTCCTTCTTCGCTTCCGGCAACATTGCATCCGTAAATCAGAATATCTGCATCTTGCGTCAAACTGGTGGACCAGCTTGCTATCCGAGACTGTTGCTCTTCAAGCGTTCTTAAGTTAAGTGTGCTTGAGCCGAGTCGAACAGAGCCCTCGTTTCCATGAGATATCAAGTGAATGGACTCCACGTCGCTCCGCGATGACAGCACTTCCGAAATGCGTGTGAGCCCGTCTTCGCTCGAAGCTATTTCTATTGTTTCAACTTGCAAACCGCGGTTCCGATAAGCCTCCAAATCAACGTAGTCGGTGAGTTCCGCAACAGAAGAATCGACGAACACCAGAACTCGCGAACCATCACTGACCAAATCGTTAGACTGCTCAACGTTTGTAGTTTCCGCAGTAGCATCTTGGATTGCCGCTACCGAATCAGCGAGAACCACCAATGGACTTGCACTGAGCAAAACTCGCTCTTCCAAGCAGGTTGCTTGAAGCTGTCGATCTAGTTGGGATTCACTCGCAATGAGACGTCGCAACAAATCGCCGAACTCATGGGCGTAGAGTTTCAAATGGCTGCAGATACTAAAAACCATGAACTTGGAATCACTTCGATAATTAGCCGCGAGCATGTAATCTTGCTGGAGTGCAAATCAAGTTTGGGACACGATTGCGATTACCTTCCGCAAGGGGTGTGACACACGCATAACTGCTATGCATTTGGCAGCAATTACGATGTAAAACCCTCGCAGTCCAAGAAAACGTGCAACCCAACCGTCACAATCGGTGGCAGACGCGGTGTAGAAGACGCAGTCGAAGTTAGGGAATCGCAGATTGCTAACGCTCTTTCCGATCCAACAAAGGGAGCTCGAAACGTCGGCAAGTAAAACTCGTCATTGGCCAAGGGACTAGGCTTAAAGTGTACGGCGAAATATTCTTTAGCAGCAGTCTTTGGTCGCCGAAGCGATGGATGCTGCATGCCCGC
>JBCCEO010000591.1:0-5348 GCA_039030255.1 Planctomycetota bacterium
GGAATGTACTTGCACTTCAAAACTCAAGAGACCGAGAATGATCAAGAACTCGGTGGCCTTACGACCAACCGCAAACTCTATTACCGTGAACTCATCTCACGATATGGGCATAACCTTGCACTGAACTGGAATCTTGGCGAAGAGAATACCAATACGACATCGCAACAAATTGAATTTGCCCAGTACTTCCGAGATACCGATCCGTACGATAATCACATCGTCATTCACTCCTATCCCGGAGAAGACGACAGAGTCTACACACCGCTGCTCGGCAATGCATCAGAACTAACTGGCGCATCCTTACAATTGGAACGTGTCGATTTTCTTGACGTTCATGGACGTGTTGCAGAGTGGGTCGGCAAGAGCGCCAATGCGGACGGAGGGGCTAGGCCTTGGGTGGTGGCTGTAGATGAACCGGGAGATGCCGATTGGGCCCTGATGCCCGACGGCTATAGTCATTCCACCCAACCCAACAACCAAGAAGAGGGTCGCAAGAATGCCCTTTGGGGTACCTTGATGGCCGGTGGTGCGGGCAATGAGTGGTACTTCGGATATCGTGCGCCGGAATCCGATTTGTGGCTCCAGGATTTTCGGAGTCGAGATCGATGGTGGGATTACACACGGTACTCGCTTGAGTTCTTCGAGAACAACGCAATCCCATTCTGGGAGATGACAGGTGACGACAATATCACCTCCGCAGACTACGGCTTCTACAAGGCTAACGATACTTACGTGGTTTACGACAAGGCAGGGGGGAACGCCTCGCTCAACCTCAATGGGGCGTCAGGCGAGTTCCAAGTCCGTTGGTTTGATCCAAGAAACGGCGGTCCCTTGCTCACAGGCTCCATTGCAACCGTAAATGGTGGAAGCACGGTCGATCTAGGGAATGCACCCAATGCCAGCAACGACGATTGGGTAATTCTCGTACGCCAAACAAGTTCCACTCCTATCGCGAACGCGGGGGTAGATCAGTCCGTAGAGGATGCGGACAACTCGGGAAGCGAATTGACGACGCTGGATGGAACAGCTTCCTCAGATCCCAATGGCACGATTGTTAGTTACCTTTGGACACTATCCGGTAGCACGATTGGAACTACAGCGACACCGCAAGTCGATTTGCCCGTCGGTGACCATACGATTCAATTGCAAGTGACGGATAACGATGGTGAGACCGCAATCGACACGGTCTTGATATCCGTAACTCCATTCGTCAACAATCCGCCCGTCGCGAATGCCGGGGAAGACCGAACGGTAATCGACTCGAACAATGATGGCCTCGAATCTATACAGCTAAATGGTTCTCTATCGAACGATCCTGATGGCTCGATCACGGCTTTCGTTTGGAGTTCCAGTGGATCGCAGATCGCGACCGGCAGCAATCCTAACGTCGACTTACCCGTTGGCGTACATCTGATTCAGTTGGAAGTGACCGATAATGAGGGCGCTACGGATGTTGACCAAGTCTTGATTACGGTAGAAGCATTTAGCAGCCAACCGCCAGTCGCCAATGCTGGACCTGACCAAACTGTCACGGACTCCGATGCAACAGGATTCGAATCCGTCAACTTGGATGGCTCCGCTTCGGTCGACCCAGATGGCGGTTCGCTCGTCAGTTACATTTGGACACTTGGCTCCGACCAAATTGCGACAGGGGTTTCACCCAATGTAAATCTAGCAATCGGCCAACACGACATTACTCTCACAGTGACGGACGACGAAGGTGACGTGCATTCCGATAGCGTACTTGTGATCGTAGAACCTAGGCAGAACCAGGCCCCAAATGCCAATGCGGGCTCAGACCAAACGGTCACCGATGCCGACAATTCAGGCTTTGAGCAAATAGTCCTTGATGCCTCAGCTTCCTCAGACCCGGATGGCACCATCGTCTCCTACTCATGGATACTCAACAGCAACGTCATTGCGTCTGGAGTCAGTCCAACTATCGAGTTAGCTGTGGGCGTCCATGATGTTCAGCTCCAAGTCACCGATAATGAGGGAGCTATTGGAACGGATAACGTCTTGATTCAAGTCGATCCGTTTCAGTCTTCCGAATCTGGACTGCTGGGTGAGTATTTCAATGAGATCAACCTAACTGGGCTAGCTGGTACAAGAGTCGACCCAACAATCGATTTCCAGGAGGCGGATTTTGGTGACGGGCCTTCCGGGCTGTCTGGTGGTGCTTTCGTTACCCCAGACGACAATTACTCCGAGCGCTGGACCGGTTTTGTCCGAGTTGACCAGCCTGGGAACTGGACTTTTTATACGACGAGCAACGATGGAGTTCGACTCTGGGTCAACAATCAGCAGCTCATCGATCATTGGGATCAACACGCAGCTACGGAAGATTCGCAATCCATCTCACTTGCGCCTGGCTGGCATCCAATCCGGCTTGAGCATTTTCAACAGAATGGCTCCGTCGTTATTGAACTTCGCTATTCTGGACCGGGACAACCCAAAACGATCATCCCATCCACTCACCTTGCGACTTCTCTCCCCCCCGATTCCAATCAGCCGCCCTCTGCCAATGCGGGTGCAGACCAAACATTGAACGATAGCGACAATTCCGGTTTCGAGTCAGTACAACTGGACGGCACCAGTTCCTCGGACCCCGACGGACAAATCGTTGCTTACACGTGGACTGCAGAAGACGGAGAAACACTTGCAAACACCGCGAGCCCCAGTCTCGAGCTAGCGGTTGGAACCCACACTCTGCAGCTATTAGTCACAGACAATGACGGTGCCAGTGACACGGACCAAGTAGTCATCACAATTGAAGGCCCTACAGAGAATCAACCGCCCAGCGCCGATGCAGGCCCGGATCAAACGATTGAGGGCGGAAATAGCATTGATGTAACCTTGACCAATCCAGGATTTGAAGCACCTGGAACGGGGAAAATCCAAGATGGATTTGATGGATCGATTGATGTTCCCGGATGGTCCAACGGAGGAGCAAGTTACCTTGATAGCGGCGTAGAGAACGGAGGTTCGAGCGGAAGCTACCGAGGCTTCCTCGCGAATTCAGACTCATCTGTATTCCAGTTGACGAGCCATTCTTTGATCGCTGGCGAACAACTGGCACTTTCCTTCGCTGCACGAAGCACTTGGGGCAATGGAATACTCCAAGCGAGATTGTATTACGAAGAAAATGGCCGACAGGAAATTGTGGCCACATCCTTTCCACTCACCGGTCAGTTCGAGACGCTCTCGGTTCGGGCATCGGTTCCAGAAGCCGCCGTTGGCAAGCGTTTGGGAATTGAGTTTGATAATACCTCCGGCGGAACTACCTATATTGGCCTAGATGATGTGCGGCTTACTGCGACTGTGCCCGGGCAGGTCATTTTGGATGGTTCCAATTCCTTTGACGCCGACGGAACAATTGCTAGCTACGTTTGGACTGAAGGTGGCGCGGTCATTGCTAACGGAGTCCGGCCTACCGTTCAATTGGGCGTAGGAATCCACACGATCCAGTTAACCGTGACAGACGATGATGGTGCGACGAGCGTAGATACAGTTGTGATTACGGTATCTGGTGCAGGCCAAAGTCGCCCCACAGCCAATGCTGGCGAGGACCAGCTTGTAACCGATGCAGACAACAATGGATCGGAATCAATCCAACTAGATGGCTCACTGTCTTCCGATTCCGATGGAACAATTGTTCAATACGTCTGGAGTATCAATACAGCAACAATCGGTAGTGGCCCGCGTCCCACTGTAGATCTGGCAATTGGTCGACATGAAATTCAGCTAACGGTGACAGATAATGATGGCCTAACAGATACAGATCAGGTTGTAATCGACGTCTTGAGCGGGAATACGAATCAGATTCCACTACTGAACCCAGGTTTCGAATTTCCTGCACGTGGCAAGATCGCAGACGGCTTCGATGGTCAAATTGATGTGCCCGGCTGGAGCAACGATGGTGTCCAGTACAACAACAGTGGAGTCGAACAAGGCTACCAACTTAACGGCGAGTATGCAGCCTTCCTGCGTGGCGACGATGATGCTGTAAACCAGCTTACGAGCCACCAATTGGCGGCCGGTGAGCAGCTGAAGCTTTCCTTCTACGCTCGAAATACTTGGCAGCGAAGCATGGTCAGAGCAACGCTCTTTTACGTGGAATCCGGGACGCAACAAGTATTGACCGAACAAGACTTCGATTTGCAAAACAGCTACTCGGCAGACCCCCTCGTACTGCGTAGTGCCGTGCCTGCCTCTGCAATTGGCAAGACTCTTGGTCTCCGTTTCGAAAATGTTGCGAGTGGTGATGTGTTCCTAGCTATCGATGACGTCATGCTCGAATTAGAGCAATCGGGAGCAAACTTCGGCTTTAATTTTCCAGGCGACAACGGTGGAGGCGGAGCTTTTCAGAGGTTCGATAGGGAGCGAAATGGCTATGATGCGAGTCTACTTCTTCGAAATGATGGCGAGGACGATGCCACCGAACCTTCGATGCCATCTAGTGCTATGAACGGGGCGTCTATCGATTCCAAAGGGCAGGTAACTAGCGACTCGCTCCAACGACCAGCCTACGACTCAGACGGCAGACAGACCAGTGGCGAGAATCCGAATGGGATTCCTTTGAATGATCGAGCAATGCCAGCGGATGCGTATTTCGCGGAGCTTAATGAAGAGAAAAGCTAACAGCCCGCGAAAAAAATCGACAAGCGTGCGTTAGCTTGCCAGGCGGATTCGGGCGATTACGATCTCTGCTAAGGAGCACCACCTTGAATTCCCTCGCGTTTCTCAAGCTGGTGCGGTTCGAACCCTGGCGCGGCAACAACCTCAAGAATGGAAGCAGCCTGCAGATTGAAGGGCGAATCGGAAAAGACGGACTCCTCCTCTTGATGGTGTCTCTTCCATTGCGTCATGAATGGCAAAGCCGCACTTTGCCCTTCGGATTGCTGATCTCGAAAAGCAGAGAAAACATTTTCTATACCGTGCCAATCCACCGCTTCTTGCACAGAAGTTTCTTGCTCTTGAGCAAGCATTTCTCGCTCAAAGCGATTTGTATCCACCACAGCTTTCAGTAGCCCCGCAACATTATCCTTCAGGTTTTCGCTCTGATGATCAAACAAGAAGATAGTTTTCAAAATATTTCTCAAGTTTAAGCAATGAGATAGGTGGCAGATGCGTATGGCTGTTTTATTAATGTCAAATCTGGCAGCAACAAAATGACAGACAAAAACCTATCATAAAGACAATACAGCATTCTCTACATCAACCTTCCATGGTACTAAATGACAGAAAAGAATGCCAACTCTAATCTGCAGTCATTGAGGCATGTATGAATGAAAAACCAGCGTCAGTGGGTAAGCATATACACAATTAAACATGAAAGCCACCTCAGA
>JBCCEO010000592.1:0-5335 GCA_039030255.1 Planctomycetota bacterium
CGACGAACAAGACCTCTCCAATCTCCTCCCCGAACGCTGGCTCGAAAGTAATCCCAGCCACCAATGGAAGATCGCTCAAGCTCGAAAAGCCGAACGCGCCAGATCCACCAAAAACTAACCGTACTTCACCGTGCGCTTACACCTATCGCGACAAAGGTTCACGGTGGACTCCCAGATAACCATGGGATGCACGGCAAATTGCGATGTTCCGTCGAATTTGCACAACATTTCTAACCTCGCAACCGCGTGATCCCTAACGTTCTCCTGCTCGGGTTGAGTTTTCTCTTGAGTTTTGGTACCAGAGATTCTGAGAATCTAAACTCATCCATATCGGTGCCCTGATGCGAAAACATTCACTTCTTGTCGGACTCCTGGTTCCGATTATATCCGGCTGCACTTTTTTCACCCCAGCTCGCTTTAAATTCACACATCCAGACACGAACGAACCGCTAGCTAATATGCCACTGGCGGCATGCCCCGGTCCTGTGCCTCGGACATACCCGTTTTACTTGGATGCATACGAGTGTGTGACAGATTCCGATGGCGTCGCTACGATTAAGAGGTTTCCAAACGGCGCTGACACATGGATCCGTGTAGACACATTCAAAATTATGAAACGAAAAGACTGCGAGGGCCTTCTCGATCATTTCATTCTTAGCGACCTTGATATCGGCGAGACTGTTGAGAAAATCAACTTTACCGTCGAACGCCTTCCAATGAAGTGAGAGCGTATTGCGGAATAACGAGTGGGGGAACCGGTGGCGGGCTTGCGGTCGTTTTTTTGAAATCAATGGTTAATCGTCCCGAGTCGATTAACCCTGCCGTTCCAGCCGGCGGTTGTTTCGCTCGCTTTGACCGCTGCACGTCTTAGCTGATAGCGGCTCTAGAATTAGTTATACTGGGGACAGTGATAGCCGTGAACGACGGCTCCGCCGGTTGGAACGGCCCGAGGCACTTCGAATGAATCAACGCCGTGACCATGTCGCAGAACAACTTGCTACGGCCGTCGCACGACTCGACACGGTTTTGAAGCCGTGGGGCTTCGATTTCATTGGCGACGACATCCAATCGTCTCATTGCGGGCCATTCGCATCTGGTCACTACTGTCGCGACACAACGCGCATCGGCATTAGCTGTCGCGAAACGATCGACAACCTCGTTTACGAACATACATTCGTTACACGAAATGCGTTCAGCACAGAATCAGAACGATTCACAATCGAACACTCGACATTGATGGATGCTCTTGGACATTGTTACGATTGCCACTTGCTCGCGTCTGACTGCATCCCGGATTCGATTGTTGCTCGCGACGGCGGCGACCGCGTCGACGCGATAATCCACGACCTAACCGTGCTGGCGTCAAGTGTTCTGTGCGAACCTTGCGGTGAGTTCTACAAAATTGTTCGACGTGGCTTCCGATCGTATTCCGTTGCTTAACTAACGCAACTAATGGACTATACTTACGCAGTGTCGTATGAGAGTACTTACTTTCTTGCTTACACAGAATTCCGAGAAACTAAACGATGCAGCAAAGGCGCGAAGTCGGGTGTTTTTGAAGTTGAAGATCCTTTGCCGCGACTGGGTGATCGCGGTCGTTTGTCGAAACATCGATTATGTTTGAATCCCAGAATGATCCCTTCCCGGCGAAATCACCTTTATCACGTTGGCTGGTAGTATGCATCGCAATCGGGGCGGTTTCGGTGTTTCTTTTTTTCATTGTTTCGGCGACCAACCTATTCACGCGAGGGGAGATTGGCAATCTACCGCTAGATGAACAAGACATACTTTCGAGAATTGAGCAAAATGGTGTCCGCATAGTATCTCGACCGATCACGGGCTTCGGTGCGCCACCCCAAATCGTTCCCGACATCTTTTGGCAACGTTCATCAGGTTCTTATGCAGTAACGGGCGTTACAATACTGAATGCTGAAAGCAACGCTGTGCTAGAAGAATTGACTAGGTTGAAGGGACTAAAACAGATTCGCGTGCCAAATTTCGATAGAGCAGCAACGGAGAAGGTGAGAAGGCAATTCCCTAATGCAACCGTCACGCGTAGGCACAAGTGATCGACGAACCAAGCGATTTACCGAAGTCGCGGTAGCCGGGTGACTGTGTAAACTTGAAACAATCGTCGCGAGACGGTTATCGTGGACGTTGAACTTAGCCAGGGTGGGTTTTGATTCTAGCGGTTGAGTAAGGCAAGATCAGCACTGAAGGTTATTTTCAAAAGAACATTTGTGCTTTTCGATCCTTGAAGCACTCTTTAGGAAACAACTCTGTTTCCTTGCTCTTTTGCGAACGCTTGCACCATGACTCCTTCCAAAAAACGTTCTCACTGCTCATCGCTGGGTTAGCGCATGGCGGACGATATGAAGATCTGCAATATGGCGCCAAGGGCGATCGATACGTACACTTATCAAATCTCTCGCTCCGAAGATTTTCTTCAGGCCAAAGGCAAGCATCCTGCCGAGGCGACGCCAGAAGAAGTTCGCGAACCCTTCGAGCTGGAACGAGCTGATCCGCAAGCTCAAGTCGGCGAAGTGGGTAGCTTACATCGAGCCGCGTCCGAGCGACGACTGCAAGCCAGAGCATATTGTGCGTTACTTGGGCCGTTATCTTAATGGAGGTTCCAAGCGGAATCGAGTAGATTACCTCGCCCGCTGTCAGGTTCTACTTCAGTCGGCAACGTCATCTAGAGCATTGGGTCCACCTGAGGAATTACGGACTGCACCAAACGTAGCCGACTCAGAAACAGTTGAATCCTCCGCCAATACTTCCCCGCGTTGTCCAACGTGCAAGTCGCCGGTGCGATTGATCTAAAGCACATTTGAGCCATGTTGGTTGATAATGCGCACAAATGGACTATCGGCCCACATGGTATCAGGGGGAACTAGGTAGGGGGATTCAGGCCACGGCACCGCTGCGCGCCACCGGCGAAAAGCCTCATCAATGGAACGGAATCTCGCGACACAACGCGTCGATCTACATCCCAGTTGCAGGACAATGCGTAGTCGACTTACAATGAGACGAGCTTTCTCAATGACTTGTTGTCATTGAAAACCACAAGAAGCCCAAGCCGAGCTTGCCACACCCATCCAAGCACAACGAACGATCTATCAATGCGACAAGCATATCGATAGATCGCAATCCGTTATCCTGCTTAGCATTGCTGCCGCATGAAACAGATTGATGATTTCGTCGATGTGGCGTCACGATACTGCTCCTTGATTGATCGGCGCGGTAGTCTCGATGCACACGGTTTCATACATCAGGTTCGAGAATTACTTCCATTGCTCTATTATCACGCGCTTCATTTGCCCAACCGTGAGTGCAACGATGAGGAAATCGCCCGAAAGATTAACCACGATCAGTGGAAATCTGTTTATGACGGACTCAGTGATTTACTTGGAATGAACAATCTGTACTGGGAAATCTTTGACCAAATTTCCGAAACTCCCGATCAACCAGTCGCAACGACAATCGCAGATGACCTTGCTGATATTTGGCGTGACCTACAAGTCGGCGTTGAAATGTGGCCAACCGCGTCGGATGACGAAAAACATGAAATTGTTTGGCAATGGCGATTTTCATTTCAATCTCATTGGTCAAATCACTTGGTTGATTCGATGCGCGCGGTTAACTGGATCACCGAATCCTACGGCATTCGTTAACCCGACAGCGCATGGTAACAGTCGGATGCACGTGCGTACTGGAAATGGTTTTATGACTAGACGAAATTGGGTAGATGGGTCCCGGTAAAGGATTCTGTTGGCTAGCGAGGATCGCAGACTGTTGAGTCCCGCGAACGTTTTTTTTGGCGAAAGTTTATAGTGGCCGGCTCAACCGTCACCACTCGATTAATGCGACCGTTCTCGTCGGATGCGTTAGTCTTGGGTAACGAGCTGGTGTGAATGGGAGTATGCAATTTCCTGGTCACTGGATAATTCGGAGAACGATTTGCGGCTCCAGCGAGACCTCCGGATGCTCAATTTAGAATTGGTCAGTCTCTTGTTGATCGAAGCGAGTTGGTTGGTTCCGCTCGCACGGTTGCCGGGCAAATATCGTGAATGATTCGATGTAACGTGATGCTGGACTATCGCCAGCTCTTGTGATGCAGCGTAGATATGCGGTAGACTAAGGAAGACAGTATTGACTTTTTTGAGCTAATAAATCGCTTGTGAGAACTACTGCATGGACCGGAGTATCCGAAACCATTGTTTTCCTTACCCGTGATCGTCCCCGGCGACCGCGGTCGTACGCAGCGTTCGTCTAACAAATATGTTTGAGCCAATACGATGAAGCAGACGGGATGGCGATGGCCGTGGCAGAAACCGGAAGACCCTAAGCCGGTGCGTCCGCCGAAGATTGGTGGTACGCGAGCGCCCGCCAATGTCCAAGAAATTGACTTTACGCAACCGCACGATTTCCATTTCCGAATCGCATACGACAAATCGGAAACCCAGATTTTTAAGCGTTGCCTTCTGGTGGGATTCACTACACCGATGACAGACGAGGACAATCAGCCCGCATACGAGGAATTTACTCACAACCGATGGATCGTCTTGCAACGGGAAGACGGACGCCGAGTGTATATTCCTCGCGACAACTTGCTGTATATTGAAGACTCCGACACCGAAGATGAAATGAAGTCTGCATGAAGGCAGAGTCGGGTAAGGGCCGTCCTTAAAGACGACACTACCCACACCACCTGGCATGCGGGTTCGCATCCGGCGGTTGGCGACGAGTGCCATAGCTATCCGAAGGGACAGTTCCCATCCATTGAACAATTGATAGTGCAACGGGGTTTGTCCCGCCTGGTCGGCGAATGATAAGCATGTGTAACGCACCTTGAGCAAATAGGTGCACCTGCTTGCTCGTTGCTTTTTGGCATTCGACGATCAAAGCGGTCGCATACGATGACCGCTGCTGATTTTCCGATTGAAAGCGGACACTGCACTCCGGTGATGAGCAATGATAAATGCAGACTGCTGTGTCCCACTTAGGGGAGAAAAGGGGCGATTGGGGCTAAGAAGTAGAGGCTAAGTCAGAAAGATGGCAGAACAAAGGCGGGAAGCAGCTAAATGAAGTTGTAATTTATCGGAAGCGGATGCAGAGAGAGGACGCAGGGCAATAGAATTTGCTTCGTTCAAACTGGATTCTTGAAGACAGGCCGAGGCTAGCCCCCTTGGAAAGCCTCTTCCAGTTTTGCTCGGACGCGATGGCGGGCTTTGCTCATGCAAGTTTGCGAATTTGCAACTTCGCGCAAGACCACCTCCTGGTTTTTATGGTGAGGCGTGCTTATCCACCGTCGTCAATGGCGATGCAACAGAAC
>JBCCEO010000593.1:0-5335 GCA_039030255.1 Planctomycetota bacterium
CCCCAGATTAAGTTCTTGCGAGTACGATCATCGGGACGTCCGCCCAAGTAGGCCGGTTTGTAAAATCCTAAATTGACCGCATCGCCCCACTGCTGGTACGTCCTGGCTGCTTCAATCTGAATCGGAAGAAGGGCATTGTTTGCCTTGAGGATATCCGAAAAGGTGTTCATGGCTGCCTTGAAGTCGCCAGTTCCACGCTGGGCCATTGCCAACTGACGCTGGACTTCCAGTTTTAAGTCGACGGGACTGATGAAGTTCTCATTGGTTTTTTGCTCCTCCAAGATTCCCGACAGGATTGTGATGGCTTTGGCAAAACCGGCTTGGCCAGTTGCTTTGCCATCCTGGGTCTTTAAAAGTTCTTCCGCGAGCGAGACGATCGTATCGACAGCCCAGTATTGAGTATTGAAATCCGCATCGGTTGCTGCCTGCTCGGCCAACATCATTGTGGCCTCGGACAGCCGTTTGCGTTTGGCAGCTTGCTTTTCGTCTGCAAGCTGGCTCTTGAGGTCTTTTGCCAAGCTATAAAAAATGCTTGTTAGCGTTTTTTGCCCTTTCGGGATTCCTGCGGCAAGCTTTTGCAAAGATGTGATGTACTCATTGCATTTGACGACGGCCTGCGCGGATTGGATTTTTCCAGACGCAAGTTGACTGACCGTGAGTTGAATTGCGGTGCGATAGCTGTTCATCGCAACTTTGGCGGAAATCGCATTTGGATTCGTTGCCGCGACTTTTAGCGGAGAGCCTTCTCCTTGAACGAGCAGCTTTGCCGCCGCGTCGAGCTTTTGGTCCATGAGGTAAAGTCGCGAAAGGGCATTGATTGCGTTGACAAAGCCGTCGTTCAAATCTGCTGCCTTCAAGTCCTTAGTTGCGATTTGCAAGGACTCCAGGGCTCGCTTCTTAAGAGCTTGAGTTTGCGTTGCGGAATCGCCGGACTTCTCTTTCTCATCGAGATAGCGATTAAAGAATGAAATGCCTGCGTCCCTTCGCAGCCCGGCCATCGCCTTGCCTTCCTTCGGTGCAAGCGCAAGGAATTTGTCGACTTTGTCCCACTGCTTATTGGCCAGCGCGAGTTGGACGAGTGCTGCTGCGGAGATGGAAGCTTCGGAGGAGTCTGGCCAAATCTTGATGAGGTATTGGCTGAATGGCTCAAGGTAGTCGGTCAATAAAACGCGTTCTTTTTCACCCGCCAAACGCAACAGATCGCTAAATGCCCCTAACGCGACCGATGCTGATTTCAGCCCAATTGCGGTGCGTGGGTTCTTTTCCGCCACGTAGCGTGCCAGCGTGAGCGCCTCCCAAGGTTGCTGTTCGCGTAGATACAGATAGGCGAGGGAAAATCTTGCTTGGTACAGTTTTTCCAGATCGTCACTGTCACGATAGAGAGCGAACGATTGACGTAAAAGTTGGATGGCTTGAAGGCGAGTCCGGCTGATGGAAGCCTTAAGCTCTTCAGCTTCTTCATCTTGTCCGTTTTCTTCCAAGATCGCGATACCGAGTGTGTCGCTTTCAGCGCGTTCGATGCGCTTTTGAGCAACGGCAATTGCTTCGCTGAAGTCTTTTACCTCTGGGATCTCTTCCTCAGGCTCCTCTTCCTCGGGCGCTATGCTTCCGAGTTCGGCCAGCAATTCACGCACTTTCTCCAGGTGTGGACCCTGGATCCGCAGCAATGACTTCAGCTCCGTTCGCGTGTCGCGAGTGAGTCGCGGTGCGACTCGGTCATTGGGATCCTCTTTTTTAAGTGCATTGGACCAGTCGATTTTGGTACGAGCTAATTCTAGTTTGAGGTCGATGGTCTCCTTAGTTGCTTTTTCATCCGGTCGCAAACCTGCTATCCATTTATCCACGCGGCTCACGGCGGCGGGGACGTTCTTAGCTGCTACGTAGAGTTTTAATAACTCCAAATTTGCAATTGATTGCAAGGGGCGCAGTTCGTCAACGCCTTCTTGATCTGAGACACGTAGGAAACCATCCATTGCTGCTGAGTCATCGCCCAAGTCGCGCTGAATAGTGCTGCGATAGTACAAAGCATAGTTTCTGACACCGACCAGTCTCTGTTCCTTCAGGTACAGGTTGGTGAACATCTTTTCTGCTTGTTTCAAGTCTGCTTTTTGATCCTTTTCGCCGCGGCTCCGCCCTCGCTCCTCGACGGACTTGGCAGAAAGTAATTGGGCCTGGCGTATATCTTGTTGAACTTTCTGTCGGTATGCGACTGCTTTCTTGTCGTTCGGGTCGGTGCGCGCACCTTTCATCGTGTCCAAGGTTGCGGCAAGTTCCTTAATTGTTTGTTCGAAAATGTTGTGCGCTGAATCGTAAAATTCAATCGCACTGGGATTTGCAATTTTGGGATCTTCGATCTTGCTTTTTGCTTCGTCGGCACGCTGCAGCAGGAGTTCGCCGAGCTTGAGTCGCGCTTCGCCACGTCGCGGATTCTGCTTGCGTTTGTTTAGAAACTCGCGGAGGGACTTTTCTGCTTCCGCCAGTTTGGATTGGCGTTTCGGATTCGAACGCGTCATCATCGCAGCCGATTGGTATTGGAGTAATCCACGTTCCAATTCGAGACCAGCGGCGACCTGAGGCGGTACATTCTGACCTTGTTCAAGTCGATCTAAATACGATAGCGCCAAATCGAAATGTCGTTCGGCTTTGAGACGATTGAGGAACTTCTCAAAGGGTTCTTCTGCTACCGCAAGCGGTGGCACCAACACCGATAGTGCGCTAAAGACAACTAAAATGCGGCTCAATAGGTTGCTATTGCCATGCATAGTCATGTGCCTTTTCAGTTCGATCTACCTAGAATCACTCGTAACAGTTTGGGAGCATGCTCCCCCCGACTAGAGCCGAGTCAACGTTCCCAATCTACCAAACGACCTGGTGGAAATGGGAGAGTACGAAGACTCCACTACCACGCCAATATTCGAGAATGCAAAATATTCTCAGAGATAAGGATCAGTATTCTCTCACTTGGACGAAAAATAGATGAGACGCCGAGTTGGTTGTGAGATGGTATACCCGAACAAGTATATTGGATAAGTAATTCCGCAATTCGTTACTCCCTTAGCCTAGCCGCAAAATCGGCAAATCTCAAGTATTGAGCAGTGTACATTTGCTCATTAACAACGCAATCTTCCTAATCGTTACGATCGAGCCCGAATTCACTACACTCATCGGTGAGGACTCACCAAAAGGCACCGCATGGTCAGACTGCGCACGGATCGATGGTACACGGCTGATGGCCAAAAACGCAGCCGCTCACGCGTGAAGCAGCAAGGGATTGGCTCAAGGCGCTTGATGTCAATGTGCTTTCTGCTTGCCTTGGTAATTCTCCTAATGCAGCGAGCGGCAGATCCCAAATACATCAGTAACGCATTTCGGGCGCTGGGTGTGCCGCTAGAAGGTGCCGTTGCACAAGGCAGTGAAAGTTACCAGACGAGCGTTGAACCAGAAGCAAGCTATGCCGATCGATCAAAGAGCGATGCTGATGCGGCTGAAGCAAAACCGAAGCCAGAAGGAGCTGCACAGGTAGAAAACCTGCCGGCAGCAGAAGAAAAAGCTTGGCAGGCCACAGTAGAAGATCTTGTACCAAGATTACTCGATTCGGCGTCCGAGACCGAATTGGAAGCACTGGCCACGATTTGGTTCGACTTGCCGACCAAGGTGGATTTGGCGATTCGGCAAGCTCGTTTGGCCGCACTCAACACCAACAGTCTTGCGGGGCTGAAAAAGATTCAAGCAAGCTTGGCCGACAAGCCTGAGGATGATCCTTGGGCGATGGCAATTGCAAAATTTGATCGACAATGGCGGTCGCTGTGGACGCAGATAATGCACGAAGGCGTTGCCCGTAATAGCTCTTTAATGCATCAAGAATTTTCCGACTACCTAGATGCCAAACTGCTCGACTCACTCGTCGATAGCTCGCCTTGGAAAAAAGAAGAAAACGCAGTCTTCAACCGGTTGCTCGATAGGTGCACCGCAGACAACCAGGACCTGTTGTTCGCTCGCGTTTCGACACAGAATCTAGAAGCTGAAGCGATGCAGCTTAAGGGAAAGGCAGTGCGTTTTCGAGGAGAAGTTCGCCGTGTGATGGATGCTAAGGATGCCGGCAAGTACCGATATTGGTTGGTTTGGTTGCGTGGCGAGGACGGAGCTGAGCAACCCGTGGCGGCTTATGTTTGCGATGCGGTTGCGCAGCAATGGCAAGATCAACTAGAAAACGAACCCAATGATTTTCCCCGGGTCGACATGGCAGCAATTTCCGGGAAGCGTTTGGCTTATGCATCGGTCGGAGGCCTGGAGATCGCACCGACTCTATTCGCGACCCAAGTGGATGTGTTGGCAAAAGCAGAGGATACATCTCAGGAAGCAATGAATCTGATTGCCGCTGAAGACGTACAGGCAGACTTCTTAAACTCGCTCTGGCTTGGGGTTGGATTGGCTTGCTTACTACTAATTCCTATTTGGTACCAGTGGCGGAAGAATCCGGGCGGCCGTGCAAAATCGAAACTCGAATATCGTACGCCTTCTGGCCGGTCTGGCTCTGCCTCATTGATCCTGTTTGCCTTGTTGCCTTTGGCTATCAGCGAACTGACTAGCTCCAGTGATTGTTGGGCTCAAGAGAGTCCGCCCGACGACAAGCCGCCTTGGGCTCAGGAAGCCAACGTGCAGACGCAGCGGATTCAAGCCTTGGAATCCTTGTTGAAGCACGCCATGTCAGGCTCTGCAAAGGAGGAGTTGGATCAGTTTCTATTTGGTGAGACAGCGTCCTTCGAGAGTTTTCCTAGTGCGATTCTACGAGTCACGCAAAGCGTTGAGAAAATCGGCTGGCAGCATTTGCGTTCCGATGCAAGTTTTGATCTCGGCGGCGACGGTGAGATAAGAATCTGGCGTACAGAGTTGAAGGGATTTATTCGTGCCGCGATGCCAGTATCGCTTAGCGAAGAGCAGAAAAGCTGGTTTTTGGGTAGGGAGGAAGAAAAGTTCTACAAACTGGCGGTTCTTCCTGAAGGAGAAAATGAACTTCTGTGGGTCTTCGCTCGCACTGTACCGCGAATTTGGACCTCTTCCGCTGCCTTGTACCAACCGATCCGAGTACAAGGACTTGCAATCGGAACGAAAGAGCAATCTCGCCAGTGTCTGATTGCAGAGGATCTGGATTGGTCTTTAGTCGGTAGCGATGTTTCTACGTTGAAGCCCCAGCTGTCGAATGAGTTTCTAGCGCTCGGCCAAGCTGGATGGGATTTGACGGCGATGGAATTGATTTTCAAGAACGACCAACGAGCCCTTTCTAGGCAGGAAGCCGAACCGTTTTATTCGCTGATTCGATTGGCCGGAAAGGAGA
>JBCCEO010000594.1:0-5335 GCA_039030255.1 Planctomycetota bacterium
GGATAGAGTCCTTGAGTAAAGTGAATCCGTCTTCCAACATACTCCGCGCCTTCGACCGAGTAGACGTATTCGATATTGGGACGGAAGTTCTCTCGCGCATATCTGCGGTTGGCCGTTTGATGAATGATTTCCGTACTACGAACTTCCATTTCGGTCGTGCTCCAGTCGCGACTCGCGTTTGTCTGCCGGTAGCCTTTATAGGATTGGTAGGCGATGAATGGGCAGAGAATGCAGAACGCAAGCCCGAAGAACAGCCCCGTCAGGACTTGGATAGTGGAATCTTCATCGCAAGGATCCGCCATTCTCCTTCGTCGAGAACTCGAAGAAGCTTGCGGTTGCCAAGCCGATTCTTGGATTTGTCCAGGGGCGTTCGAAGGAAGCGGTGCCGAGGTAGGCAGTTCGCTTGCCTCGAGGTGGTCGTGCAGAGGAACCGGAGCACTGTCTGGAATTGGAGCCGATACAGCCGGTTGAGTAACTGGACCTTGCTCCATTGGTCGAGGTACAGATTGATTCTGAGTTCTTGCGTTACTGTTTAGACGCAGTTTGCGATTGCAAATCGTGCATTGGATCAATTCCGAGGCAACCAAGTCTGGGATTTGAAGAGTTACGCCGCACGGGCATTGCACGGTTTTCTTTGACGATGGCGGTTCCGTACGTGCCTGGTCGGGCACGCTGACCTTCCTTTTGCAGCAAGTCGCCACGATGGTCCTGCCGCGAAAAGCCTCCGAGACCTTGATTTTTTCACCACAGACGCATTGAAGATGAATGGCCATCGGTCCCCGAATTTTGATGACGATGCCAAAGCGGTCTAGCCTGCAGTGGGCAGCAAGCCGACTGAGATTAAGACGATTGTAACGCCAAATTCCTATGAACTCTTTTTCTTAGTCCTTCCGCTCTTCGACTGACTCTTTTTCGCCGTTGTTTTCTTGTTTGACTTTTTCTTAATCGCGGCCTTTTTCACTTCGGTGCAAAGTGAATAAGATTCCTTGAGCCATTTTGACCAAATGGATTTGGCAAGAGGTTTCTCGGCAGTAAAACGCACGGTCACCCAGCCAGTTTTTCCGACTTCAAATCGGTCGGGTTCTTTCTCCGCTAGCGATTTGGCTTGTGCCATAGACTGGTCCAATTTGAACATCGCTTTGAATCCCACACCCTTGGCTCCAGGGCCGATGAACAGGAATGAACCTGTCTTGGTTTTGAAGGAGCTCTGATTGCAAGCAGTGCCAGCTACAACTTTAGGAAATGCTGCAGCTGCGTTTCTTATCGCTTCGGTTGGATCCTTCACCATGGTTGCTCCTGTCGGCTACTCGGACCAGTTCGCTTCGATGACTTGCTGGATGGCCGGGTAGGCCTCGTCCGTCTCAGAAAGCGATTTTCGAAGACTAACAAGCTGCTTTTTCATCCGGTCGATTATCTCTCGATGTCCAGGATCTTCATACAAGTTTTGCATCTCGAACCGATCCTTTTCAAGATCGTAGAACTCCCAAGCAGCCGGAGTGGGCCGGTCATTGGGAATCTTTTCATTCAAGCCATAAAAGAAAATGAGTTTATAACGCTCACCACGAATACCGAAATGAGCAGGAACGGCCAAGTTATGCGCCATGTGCATCCAATAGCGATAGTAAGTTGCCGTTCGCCAGTCGGCCGGTTTTTCTTTTCCATAAATTGCATCAGCAAAGCTGCGTCCCTGCATGTATTCAGGAGTTTGAAGGCCAGCAATGTCCAAAATCGTGGGTGCAAAGTCTGTGTTGTTGATCAACCAGTTGTTGACTTGCTGTGTTCGGACCGACTTGGGCCAACGCACGATGAAGGGCATTCGCATCGCCTCTTCATAGACCCAGCGTTTATCCATCAGATCGTGTTCGCCCAGGAAAAAACCTTGATCTCCCGTATACATGATGACCGTATTTTCGAGCTCGCCAGCCGAACGGAGATAGTCCAGTAATCGCCCTATGTTGTCGTCGACACCTTTGACGCAACGTAAATACCGCTTGAGGTATTTTTGATAGCAAGTCTTGGCGTACTCTCTTTCCTCCAGCTCCTCGGAGATCCCCAGGCGTTTGCCAAGTCGCCAGGGTGCGTGAACTTTTCCAACTCCAGAGCCTAATCCTCGTGAGCCTTGGGAGCCATCGGGTGGCTGAAACAAATTGTCGGGTTCTGGTATGTGCACGTCCGCCAGGTATTCGTCATAACGCGGAGCATTCACAAACATATCGTGAGGCGCCTTGAAGTGATGCATCAAGAAGAACGGCTTCGATGCATCTCTTTTGTTCTTAAGCCAGTCGAGGCTGAGGTCGGTGATAGCATCGCTACTATGCTGCCCCTGCTTTTTGATCGTGTTGCGAGGCCAAGCCTTTTCGCCTTGTGTGCGAAACTCGGGGTTTAAGTATTTACCTTGGCCGGGCAAGACGCAGTAGTAATCAAATGCGGCAGGCTCCTCTTTCAAATGCCACTTGCCGATCATGGCCGTTTGATAATCCGCCTTTTTTAGTTCCAGCGGCAAGAACTGTCGCGCTGGCGGAATCCGACCAGTGAGATCGAGCACGCCGTTGGTTTGTGAGTATTGCCCCGTGATGATGCTGGCGCGACTTGGAGTGCAGATCGAGTTATTGCAAAAGACACGATCGAATCGTATTCCACCCTTGGCCAAAGCATCAATGTTTTGCGTTGGATTAAGTTCTGCTAGCCGACTTCCGTAGGCTCCGATTGCCTGCGTCGTGTGGTCATCGGACATGATGAACAGAATGTTGGGTCGCCTGGGTTCGCCAGCAAAAGAGTAAGCTTGACTGAACAATGCGAGTACAAATAGCAGACGGGATGCAATACAAACGAGTAACGCTGATTTCATGGATGAATTTCCCAGAAGGCGAAGCCAGCAAATTTGCCTCATTCTATTCACTTGATTGGCTAAGTGAAATCTTGAGCCTGATACAATAAGCTCGTTTCGTTAAGAAAACTGGTCGATTTGGAAGAGAGATTTCTCAATCTGAATTTTAGCCGGACTCGGAGTTTTGCATGAATTTTTGGACTGCGAAAACGGTTCAAGGCTTTCCAACCTTGTCCTGTTTGCTTTTTAGTTTCTTGCTTGTTTTTGCCTTTGGTGGATGCGAGGTTCCCGCTCCAGCGCAATACGATCACTCGATGTTGCGCGATTTTTTCGGCTCAACGCCCGAGCAGATCGTGGATCAATTCGGCCTTCCCGATCAAAAAACTGGCAATGTCGCAGCAGTGGAATCGGACCAAGGCGCTGAGGATAGCGACGGAAGCGGAGACGGTGCATCCATGAGTTTCGAATACGACACCGTGGACGGTCCGCTTATTTTTGAGTTTGACACTTCGCAACAAGTGAGCCAAATCGACTACCTCGGAAATAGTGTAAGTCCGAAGTAGTCGGAGATTAAGCTTCAGAAGTGCTCGGCTACTTTTTAGGGTCGATGGCCGATAGCTTCCGTAGTTTAACTTCTTTGGCGGGCGCCGAACCAACAGCAACATCTTTCATGATGACAGTGTCTGGAGACTGTGCTCCTGCCTTCACGATCAGCTTCCGATCTTTCGGAGCATGCGGCGTGAAAGACTTGCCGGGTACGCGAACCGTGTACAGAATCTCACCCGTGTCGGCAGCAATCAACTGCACGACGGGATCGGCCACGTTAAAAGTCAATTCGCCAAGCTTGCCCCAGGAAGGTGGGTTGTAGTTGTCAAACTGCGAAATCGTTCGCGGCCAGCCAGGGTACTGTTGGGCTGCTGAGTCGGTGATGTCGACATTTCGCGGCCAGCACTCCATCGTGATATCACGCGATTTGGTATTTAGGCGTACGACACCAAAGCCGGCGGAACGTGTGTTCAGAACTTTGTTGCCAGCAGGCTTCTTTTCAGGATTGGCTGCGGCGTAGTTGGTGACGAGGTTGTTGAATCCGTCCATGTGATCCCCGGTGTACTCGGGTGAGTTTGCTTCGCGATTGGCTCCTGGCTCCAAGGGCTCCCACCATCGCAAGTAGAGGTTGGCGATGGATGGAACGCAAAAGGACCAGACTGCGTCGCGGTGTTCGTCAATCCCGTGATGAAAGATGGTCGCCAAGTGTTGGTCACCCGCGTAGTGGAATGCAAAGCCTTTTCGCAATGCGGCTAGGGCTCGGTTTCTGCCAGACTGTGGCCAGCCATTGGAGTCCATGTCCGCGTGCAATCTACCGCTGGCACTGCCATGAATATGGGCTCCTCCGCAGAAGATTGTTTGGGAGACCGCAATTTTCATCTTGGCGTTGCTCCAGTCCTGTGCCCAAGAATCAAGAAACTTCAGTTGACGATCGCCCAACAAAACTGCTCCCTCGATATCGACACTGGCGGGATCATATTCAGGATTGCGGATATGGTCCGGTCGCGGTCCTTGTTTGGGCACGCGTCCAGCAGGTCCGGTCTTGAATTTACGATCTTCAAGGATGGCGATGTCGATATTGCCCCAATTTAAGTTGGTGAACCAGACTCCGATGCCTTGGCCGATTTTGTGAGGATCAGCCGGATCGGGCAGGTGACTAGTTTGGGCCCGTTCAACCTCTTGTACGTATACTCCAGGGCGAATGTAGCCTCCGTCGGAAGCTCCGCTTAGTGTAGAGATCTTTCCACTCTCGCCCCACAAGTTCGGTTGTCCTACATCGTGATCGTCGGGAAGGCAAAGTGTAGGACGATCCTTCATGATCGCGCCAAAGTCGCGGCCAAATTTGAGCCAAGCCGCATAGTGTTTATTGTGGTCGTAGACTTGGTCGCCAGAGAAGAATAAGACGTCCGCGTCGATCTTATTGACGTTGTCGATGATGTCCTGTCGCGATATGTCACCTCCGTGCACCGGGTGAATCGAGTTCCCTGTGAAGCCAGCAATGACGATTTCCTCTTTGTCGACTGGATTCTTACGAATGCTGCCTTCGTAGGTTGCTTCTTCACCGTGACGCACGCGGTAGGCAACTGTTTGAGAGTCGTCCCATTTTTCAACGCGGAAGGGAGCTGTCCAGCCCGCTTCGACGACTTGAGTTTTCGCTACTTCGGTCCAGTCCTCGTCTGTTTTTTCTACTTTCGCCTGCAGCCCAGTAGAATCGATGCTGTCTGTGACCGATGCATTTTTTCGTTCTGGTGGTTTTTTTGATGTTGTTTCAGGATCGCCGTCTGCCCCTTTTGTTTCTTCTTCGCCAATGACTTCCTTTTTCGCAGTTGTGGATTTGTGCATGCACTGTTGCATGAGGTTCTTTATTGTGTTGTTATTGACCAGTTTCACTATCGATTGTAGCCAGCTTGCGACAGGCGTTTCTTTGGATTGGATAGATAATGCGACTATGACCAGCAGAAC
>JBCCEO010000595.1:0-5335 GCA_039030255.1 Planctomycetota bacterium
CTAGTTACGAACCATCTTTGCCCGGGGTTTTGTTTTTGTATTTGCTGAACCCTTTCTTCGATTTCCTGACTCAGCAAACCTTCAAAGATCAAGTGGGGCTGCACTACTTTGTTGGGCTCCGGGCGGGCCTCTAGTTCTGCGAAAGCTTCCTCCACAGTTGGCCTTTGTCCATGAATAAAGCCCGTTTGGCTCCAAGAAACTGGCGTAAGCTCGCATCGTTTCTTCGTAAAGTTCCGCATCTCCGCAGTAGCGGTCGGCGAGTTGCTGCCGCGTCCTATCATCAGGAGCGCTACCTTCGCGCTTAAATCGTTACCAGCGAACGACTTATCGCACGTTTCGCCTTCATCATCACTTAGCAATTCGCCTCGAAGACTCTCAAAAAATCTAAGCGCAGATAACTCAAGTACCGGCTTGGCGGACTTGAAGGCACCGGTCTGTGCGGCGATCTCTATGTTGTAGCGATTTGCAGCTTTTGAAACCTCTACTGGGATATCTTCCAAGGCGTGTCCGGCCTCAAAAAGCAGCACGGGAACAACGGTAATCTGGGAGACCTGCAGCTGTGCAAGTTGCTCGATTGCGGAAGGGATGTCGGGATCAGCCAGTTCCAAAAACGCCATAGCGCATGTGCTCGGAGCTATCTCCTCCGCAAATTGCTCAAACACATTTTTGAATTGTTGCTGCCCATCTTCTCGCCGCGTTCCATGTCCGACGAGGAGGTAGCCATGGCGAACGGGGCTTGAGCTACTTAATGGCCGATTCTCTTCCACTAAATGTTGCTCCCAATTGACGATTTCCGTACCCAACATTACACTCGCCCGCATTCTAGTTGGAAGCCAAATACCTTCCGCCGAGCACAAGCAAGATTTCAAGGCTGTATTGGTCCATTTTGAATCTCGATCAGGCGATTCCTGATTTTTTAGCCAAAGCCATATTTAACAAGCCACCTTCGAGAGGGGTGAACCCACTATGTCGAACAAGATGATTTACTACTTCGGTAAGACCCGAACCGATGGCACCGGAGTCAGCAAAGAGATCCTCGGAGGAAAGGGGGCGAATCTAGCTGAGATGACCTCTATCGGACTTCCAGTACCTCCCGGATTCACGATCACGACCGAAGTTTGCGATGGGTATTACAAATCTGGCAAGCAACTGCCGGATGGCATGATGGACGAGGTCAAGGCAAACGTTGCAACGCTTGAGAGCGAACTGGGCAAGACCTTCGGTGATGACACGAATCCACTGTTGGTTTCGGTTCGTTCGGGTGCTGCTGTTTCAATGCCTGGCATGATGAACACAATCCTGAATCTAGGCCTCAACGATGTTTCTACCGCTGGCTTGGCTAAGGCTACTGACAACGAGCGTTTCGCCTACGACGCGTATCGCCGATTGATCAACATGTTCGGCGATGTAGTGATGGAAGTCGAGCACGAGCATTTTGAAGTGGCCTTTGACAAGATCAAGAGCGAATATGGTGTCACCGAAGATACTGATGTTCCAGCCGAAGGATTGAAGAAGCTGTGCGATGCCTACAAGGAAGTTTATAAGAAGCACACCAGCGAGGATTTTCCACAAAGTCCTCTCGAACAACTTGAGAAAGCAATTGAAGCTGTCTTCAAGAGCTGGATGACAAACAAAGCCGTCAAGTATCGCGAGATTGAAGGCATCCGTGGCTTGTTGGGAACTGCAGTCAACTGCCAATCCATGGTCTATGGCAACATGGGCGATGATTCGGGCACTGGCGTCGCCTTCACGCGAAATCCAAACACGGGCGAGAACAAGTTCTTTGGCGAATTCCTGGTCAACGCCCAAGGTGAAGATGTCGTTGCCGGAATTCGTACGCCTCAGCCAACTGAAGAAATGCCAAAGTGGAACGCGGAAGTTTACGATCAATTGATGGGCATCAAGGATACCCTGGAGAACCATTACAAAGAGATGCAAGACATCGAGTTTACGATCGAGAAGGGCAACCTTTTCATGTTGCAGACTCGGAGCGGTAAGCGAACGGGTATGGCAGCGGTTCGCATCGCGTGCGAATTGGTTTCCGAGGGACTCATTGACGAGAAAGAGGCCCTCCTGCGAGTGCCTGCTGGCGACCTGACTCAGTTGCTCCTCCCAAGTTTTGATTCGTCAGCGTGGTCAGAGGTGGAGAAGATCGCAAAAGGTCTACCCGCCTCACCTGGGGCTGCGGTTGGTACTTTGGCTTTCACTGCTGAAGACGCCAAGGAACGAGCGGATAAAGGCGAAGCGGTCATCCTGATTCGAAAGGAAACTAGTCCTGAAGACGTAGATGGCATGCACGCTGCGGCCGGGATTCTGACGAGCACAGGCGGTATGACCAGTCACGCTGCTGTGGTTGCACGTGGTTGGGGCCGTTGCTGTGTTGCTGGAGCTGGCGAAGTCAAAATTGATCCTGTGGCCAAGACTGCTTCGATCAGCGGCAATACCTACGGCGAAGGTGATACTCTAAGCATCAATGGCACAACGGGGGAAGTAGCGTCAGGAAGTGTGGCCACTCAGCCTGCCAGCCTGGGCGGCGACTTTGGAACGCTGATGGAATGGGCAGACAAGTATCGTACGCTTAAGGTGCGAACCAATGCGGATTCGCCTGAGGATAGTGCACGTGCACGCGAGTTTGGTGCCCAAGGCATCGGGTTGTGCCGGACAGAACATATGTTTTTTGGTGGCGATCGCACCCTGGCGATTCGCGAAATGATCCTTGCCAAAGACGAAGAGGCGCGGCGTGGAGCATTGGCGAAACTTTTGCCATTCCAACGCGAAGACTTCGTAGGCATCTTCACCGCCATGGACGGATTGCCAGTAACCATCCGCCTACTGGATCCCCCGTTGCACGAGTTTGTGCCCCACGACGACAAGGGACAGCAGGAACTCGCATCGGAAGTCGGCGTAGATGCTGCCGAGATCAAGGCACGAGTCGAATCTTTGCACGAATTTAATCCAATGCTTGGCCACCGTGGCTGCCGCTTGAGCATTACGTATCCAGAGATTCTCGAAATGCAAGTCACGGCAATCGTCGAGGCAGCCATTGAATGCAAGGGTAAGAACGTCAACTCCATTCCAGAGATCATGATTCCACTTGTTGGAACCAAGGAGGAATTGAGTACTCTGCGTGCCAAGACGGAAGAGACGATAGCCAAGGTCAAGGCCGACAAGGGTTACGATGGCGATCTTGGAATCTTGATTGGCACAATGATCGAAGTTCCACGAGCTGCATTGACCGCCGATGAAGTTGCTACAGAAGCCGACTTCTTTAGCTTCGGTACCAATGACCTGACGCAAATGACTTTCGGTTACAGCCGAGATGACGTGAATTCCTTCTTGCCTGACTACATCGGCCAGGAAATTTTGCTCGTCGATCCGTTCCAATCTTTGGATACAACCGGCGTCGGCCAACTGGTCGATATGGCGGTCAAAAAGGGGCGAAGCGTGAAGGATGGGATCAAACTTGGGATTTGTGGTGAACACGGCGGTGATCCAGCTTCGATCTTCTTCTGCAATGAAGTCGGTTTGGATTATGTAAGTTGCTCGCCCTTCCGCGTGCCAATTGCACGCTTGGCTGCAGCACAAGCAGCTTTGAAGCAGGGTTAAAAGCGCGTTTTGTGAGCCCGGCATTCTGAATGTAAACGAAAAGCCAACCGAAGTCGGTTGGCTTTTTTGTTCCCTATGATGACTTATCTGGGCCAGCGCTCTCTAACGAAGCAGGCCGGAGCCAGTCTCCCGATCTGCGGTAAGAGATTCCCCCGTGACTTCCCTCAGTCGGCCTTGGATTCCTTTTCCTGCGACCGCAAGTTGTTCACCATTTCCTTGGATAGTATTCAGGGCTTCTTGAAGGCTTAGGTTCAGATTGTTTTGGATTTGAGTAACAAATCCCTCGAAGTCCGATTGCATGTCGTTGCTGCCCAAAGTAGTTTTGGCCGCAAGTTTTTCTTGCACGGTCTTGTCGACGAGTTCGACGTACCAGTTGGGCATTTTGCTGGTAAGCTGAAATTCGGGGTCGCGCCAGGTTCCAGATACGCGGACTGTCAGCGGGAATTCTTCGGGGCTCTCAAGTTGTGCAGCCTGCAATTCTAGGATCTCTGGCGGCAGGGCTTCAGAGCTGAATTCCAAACTTGCTTCGAGTTCGCCTTGCCGGGTGATCGCGGTAATCCTAGCCAGAAGGGATTCTTGCGCAAGCGTTTCGCAGCTTGGTAATTCTTCCGCCGCAGCAATTCGATCGCTGGCAGACAGCGATTCGCTAGCGTGGCGAGTCGAAAACAGTTCTAGATGATTTTCGTCCGCTTCCGTCCGAACCGTCATTCCAACCATCTCGTCCGGACGCGAAAAAGTGTATTCCCAGTTTGTGGTTAGAATGTCCTGCTGGGAGTCTTTGAGGTCAAACTCTGCAACGAGTCGGAATGGATCGCGACTCTCTCCGTACGCGAAGACTCCCTTGGCCGTAATATTCTCTGCCTTGAAAAACTCACCATTCTGGTTGCGACCAAGATGCCAAGTTTGGTCAAATTCCTTCCGGTCTCTTTTGGGGAAATTGTTTGCCATTAGATAGCCGAGCGACGCACAATTTGAGAGATCATGCCATTGTTTTTTGGCAAACTCGATTAAGATTGCTTTGGCAATGTATTGCTTGCTCTCTTCAGTGCTCAAATTCTCTTTTGCTTGGGCACAAACGGCTTTCGCTTGAACATTCATTTGTTTCGTTAATTGAGAGCACCGCGTGATTAGGTCGGAACGGGTGCTTTCAAAATCCTTTAACAGACTTTGATGGTCGTTTAGAAGTGATTCAATTCTGCGAAGCTTGGCTCGAAGCTCTTCCTCTTGACGCAGTGGATTGCTCTCGATCGTTTCGTGAGAAGCGATACGCCCGACCTGTTCCTTAATATGACGGCTGCGCGTAATCCAATCATTGATTTGTTTCCCCAAGGTGTCGCTAACCTTTTCTGCTGCCAGCAAGTCCTTGAAGTGTTGGTGCAAGGCTACCCACTCGACGATATCCGTGAATGATTCTACTTCCGAGCCCCAGACATCCGCCGGGTAGTCCGCTGCTGGGCGAAAGTCGTTATAGAATAGTACGGCTTCATTGACCGTACCTTTGGGAATGACAATTTGTCGGTCAAGAAGAGGTAGTGTATCGACTGCCAGCCAAGCACTGGCGGCGCGAATTCCAAATGCTCTTTCTTCGTCGTATTTGGACCAAAGTAGATCTTCTAGTTCCAGTATCGAATCTTGTCGATGGAACGTGATTGCACTACCTCCCATACCAGAAGAACGCTCAGAGACTCTACATGGTCACTAAGCTACTTCGGTTCGTAACAAGCGAGCA